>JAJRTT010000243.1 GCA_024278155.1 Bacteroidota bacterium
CGACCTGAAATACGTCACACTGATTGATATGCTCTTGAACAACAGCAAAGCGGGCCTTATCGACCTAAACCTCAACCAACAACAGAAGGTGTTGCATGCGGGTTCAGGGTCTTGGTTCCTGCGTGATTACGGCCTGCACCAATTGTATGGCAAACCCCGGGAAGGGCAATCATTGGAAGAGTTAAGAGATTTGCTATTGGGACAAATCGAATTGATAAAATCAGGCGATTTTGATGATTGGATGATCGAAGCGGTGATCAATGATTTGCGCCTGTCGGAAATCCGTTCGCAGGAAAGCAATTTTGCGAGGGTATATGAATTCATTGATATGTTCGTGAAAAATATCCCTTATACCGACCGCTTGCGCTTTCTTGATGATTTGGAAAAAATCACCAAAGAGGAAATCATTGAATTTGCAAAGGCACATTATAAAGATAATTATGTGGTGGTTTATAAACGGACCGGGGAGAACAAAAACCTGACAAAAGTTGATAAACCGCCCATAACGCCCATTCAGATCAACCGTGACGACCGTTCTGATTATTATAAAAAATTCGAGGAAGAAAAACCGGAAGCATTGAAGCCCGTATTTGTCGATTTCAAGAATGATATCCAAACAGAAAAATTATCCTCCGGCATAGAGATCAATTACATTAAAAACGAAACCAATGAGCTGTTCAGTTTACAGTATATTATCGACATGGGGAAAAACCATGACCTGGAATTGCCCCTTGCCGTGAATTACTTGCCCTATCTCGGCACGGATAAATATTCAGCCGAAGATTTGCAGAAAGAGTTTTTCAAGTATGGTTTGAACATGCGCGTGAATGCCGGGGCCACTCGTTCCTATATTTCCATAAGCGGTTTGGAAAAATCATTTGAGAAAGGGGTGGAGCTGCTCGAACATGTATTGGCAAATGTCCGTCCTGATGCGGATGCCTATTCGGATTATATTGATGGAATCCTGAAAAAGAGGAGCGATGCAAAATTGAACAAATCACGGATCATGTGGGGCGGGCTTTTTAATTATGGGAAATATGGTTCGTTCAACCCCCAGACAAATATCATTGCCGAAGATGAATTGAGGTTGATCGATCCCAATGACCTTACGGATTTGCTCAAAGACCTTTATTCCTATAAACACCGGATGTTTTATTATGGCATGGATGATTTGGGGGCGGTAAAAAAGGTGATTGACAAATACCATAAGATCCCGGACGAACTGAAACCTTATCCCCCGGAAGTAAAATATATGGAGCAGGCCAACGAAGATGCACCTGTTTATTTCGTGGATTATGACATGAGCCAGGTCAATTTATTGTTACTTGCCAAGGGCCCGGGTTTTGAAAAGGAGCTGATCCCACCTTCACGCTTGTTCGGGGAATATTTCGGAACAGGTTTCTCTTCCATTGTTTTCCAGGAAATAAGGGAGTCAAGGGCATTGGCGTATTCGGCTTTCTCGGCATTTGCAATCCCGGACAAAAAAGATCAGTCCTATTTCGTTTATGGATTTGTGGGGACACAGGCCGATAAACTGGAAGATGCGACCGGTGCCATGCTCGATTTAATGAACAATATGCCCCGTTCGCAAAAGTCATTTGATTTGGCGCGTGAAGCCACAATGAAAAAAATCGAAACCGAAAGGATCATCAAAACCCGGAAGTTCTGGACTTATCAAAGCAACTTGGACAAAGGTATTGATTATGATATCAGGAAAGACGTTTATGATTATATGAAAGATGTGACCATGGACGAGTTCAGTGTTTTTTTTGATGAATACATCAAGGGCAAGAAATACGCTGTTCTTGTTATTGGCGACCGTAAAAAGATTGATATGGACGCTTTGGGAAAATTAGGCGAAGTAAAGGAATTGAGCTTGAGGCAGATTTTTAATTATTAGTACATTATTTCTGATCCCGTACGTACGGGAGTGCTTTTTTTGGCAAGACATTTTGTTTTACGAAGTAAGGTACATCCTGTTAATCTTGTTAATCCTGTCAAAACTATTGTGGCTTGTCCACGTTGGGGAACGTGTAATCCGAAAACCCCCTTTAACTAAGAAATACAGCCAATTTATGTTTGTGGTTTTCCGAATCCCTTATGGAATTGTGCTTTTGTATGATGTATTGGTGCAGACTGCCGTCATCTATTGTTAGTGATATCCCGATCCCATACTTGTCGTAAACGAACCTGTTCCGGTACGATAAACTGTTTTTTCAACCTTCCACGTCCCAATCGCACAATCCTACTTCGACAGGAAAGGTTTGGTTATTGTTCCACCACAACCTTGGAACTCCCCACGGTTTTTCCATTTGCTGAAAACTGAAGGAAATAAAGCCCTGGCTTCCAGTTTTCGACATCAATGGAAATGATTTCCCTTTTATCGGGGAAGTTTATTTCCAAAACTTTGTTCCCCTGGCTATCAAACACTACAAGAACCATGTTTCCCTTGACACCTGAGTTTAAAAATTTGATATTCAACTCTTTAAATGCCGGGTTTGGAAAAACCGAAAACATTTGGCCGTCTTCATTTTCATCCAGGCCTTGTGTTGAGTTTATGGTAATGACGAGGGCTTCGCAAAAATCACTTTCCCCACAAATGTTCACCGCCTTGACTTTAAGGAAAGCCTGTCCCACATAATTCTGGTCCCAATAGATTTTCCGTTCCGTAAGTGTATCGCCCATGACTATCACAGCAATATCATCCGGTGTGATTTCAAAAACATAGGAATCCGCATTTGCCGAAGAGGTTTCATAATAGGAAACGGGTGTTTCGGACGTAATCACGAAATCCGGCCCTTCGGGGATTGCAGGGATTTCGGCATCATATTGGATTTTGATGTAATCCTGTTTTTCTTTCATGTCATTTCCCGAACCATCTGAAATACTCAGGCCCACATCCCAGCTGCCCGGGTTTTCATAATATACTTCCGGGTTTTGTTCATTGGAAGTTGCCGGGTCGCCACCTTCAAAACTCCATGACCATGAGGTGACGTTTCCCGTTGACAAATCGGTAAACTGAACATTTCCCCCGGCACATAGTTCCAGTGGCGAACCGATAAAACCGGCCTGTAACAGGGATGCATCACGGTAAACCCCATCGTGTTGGACATTGTATTGCAATACGGGCAAAATGGATTTTTCTTCGTCAACTGCCACATTCGCATTCCAAAGGTAAATGGAGCAATCCCCATTGTCGATGCTTTTACCTGCCCCGGATAAATCCAGGATCCCATCACCGTTCAAGTCGGTTGCAAAGGGGTTGATAAAGAAAGTGCTGCCCTCCACATTGAGCGGCCACCCTTCCATTACCGAACCATCATGGTTATAACCAAGATAAATGCCCGCATCGGTATTGTCGTCCCACATCAATTCAACTTCATTATCGCCATCAAGGTCGGTGAGCAGGATTTGGGAATTGATAGCCCATATGGGTTCCGTTGGCCAACCGGAAAGATAGCTGCCTCCATTGTCCCATACATAAACTTTATTGGCAGGTGAACCACTTAACACCTGATCGCCAACGGCAACATCCGGGCTTCCATCGCCATCAATATCGCCAACAGCGGGAGGGCCATAAATCCAGTTGCCCACATATTTTGGCCAACCCGGAAAAAGCGATCCATCGTTTTGCAAAATATGGACCGCGCCATTTCCTGCTGAAAGTGAATGGTCGCCCACAATGATTTCCCTGTTCCCATCGCCGTCCAAATCGGCAAGTACAGGGGACGAATAGGAAAATACGCGGTCGTTCCCGGGGGTGAAAGGGAATCCTGGCAAAGTGTTCCCGTTTGCATCAAAGGCAATGATACTATAATAGGAGACTGCAACAATTTCAGGAATATCATCCCCGGTAATATCGCCCACTGCCACAGAGGAAGCCGGGATATAGTCCATCATCACCGGAAAGCCGGGATAAGAAGTCCCATCGCCGTAATAAACGCCCACATATCCATCGGGATAATTTCTTTCTTCGATGATTATTTCCAGCACATCATCGCCATTGAGGTCGGCAAGGACAGGGGTCTTTGTTGCCCCGCCACTTAGTGTTATTGGAAATCCGGCAACCGTGCTCCCATCTTTTTCAAAGGCAAATACTTTTCCGCTGTTCCCGGTTCCGGCAGTCCGTGTGGAAACCACAACCTCAATTTCGCTGTCCCCGTCAATATCACCACAGGCCGGGGCGCCATAGGCATAAAGTTGCAAAGTAACGGGCCATCCGTCCATAAGGCTCCCGTCCATGTTCCAGGCATAGGTTTTCTGACCGACAGTATAAATAATTTCCATTTCGTCATCATCGTCCAGATTGCAATAAATGCCGCCCCTTTGTGTGTCTCCATTTAGCTGAACCGGCCATCCGGGATATACCTCAATGTCGGATTTGTCTTTCAGGTCAAGGTTTTGAAAAACGCTTTCATCCACCAGGACTTTCCCGTCCACATCGGGAACCAAGTTTGCGGGAATGGTTTTGAATTCACTTATATCCATGACCCTTTTCTGTGAAAAGACAGCCGAAGTGTAAATTGCGAAAATGGTAAGCAGTACGATTTTGAAGATAGAAGTTTTCATGCCGATAGTTTTTAAAATGAAGCCTAAAATTACAAATTCCCTGGAAATATACTGACGGAAATAAGGTTTACAAGATTATCAGTCTGATTTCGTCAGCATAAAAAAAGCCGGCTTAACCTTAAGCCGGCTTTAAAATACTTTTTATAAATGTCTATTTCTGGATAACCAGTTTCTTTATCACATTTACATTATCGCCGTAAACATGCAGGTAATAAACACCTTTGGCGTAA
>JAJRTT010000244.1 GCA_024278155.1 Bacteroidota bacterium
AGCGTGGAGGAAAAAATCATCTGTTATGCCGATAAGTTTTATTCCAAGTCGGAAAAACACCTGCTCATTCCAAAGCCCGAAGATAAAATCAGAAAGAAAACCTTGAAATATGGCAATTCCAAATTGAAGCGTTTTGAGGGGTTTGTGAAGATGTTCGGGATTGATTATGTTTATGAATAGACTAATTGGAAAACCAAGAACAATGCTTACCTGTTCAATACGGTATGAAGTCGGATGTCGGGTGACCGATGTTTTCCAACCATAAAACAATGATTATAAAGTCAAATCAATTCATCGAAACAAATTCAGATTTTGCAGCAGCGCAAATCGGGCAAACCCAATCATCGGGCAGGTCGGCAAAAGGCGTCCCCGGGGGAATCCCCTGTGATTCATCGCCTACTGCCGGGTCGTATTCGTAAGAACAAACATCACAAACAAAGGAAGGCCCAAAACCCTGTTTTTCTGGTGGGTTTTTTGAGATACCTTCACCTTTTGTTTGGCCGGGGTCAACATAAGTCGGGGCATTTTTCGGGGCAAGGCCTTTCATTTCGGTTTTGTACCAGGCATAAGTCAATGGGTCGGCACCTTTTTTCAACACCTCGGCATTTATGACCTTCCCAATAAACAAAGTGTGGGTTCCCACATCAAATTGGTCAACGACCTCACATTCAAAAGTTGCGATGGTGTTTTTCGTTACGATGGGGGTCCCGTTCTCCCCGGTTTTGAATTCAGTGGTATCGAACTTGTTTGTGTCCCGCCCGCTTTTATAACCAAAAACCCCAATCAATCCCGCATCGGAATTTTTCTCAAGAACCGAAATTGAGAATGCCTTGCTGCTGTTGATATATTCCGATGTCAGGTTGTCTTTGTGGCAACTTACGGCTAGTTGTGGTGGGTCAGATGTAACCTGGAAAACAGTGTTCCCAACGTATCCGTTTGTTTTGTCCCCATTTTTGGAACTAATGATATAAAGTCCGTAAGTCAGTTTGTGAAATGCTTTTGTGTCCATGATTTTATATGTTAAATGTTATGAGTTCCGATGTTATGAGTTATGCGTTCCAATGTTATGAGTTATGCGTTCCGAGTTTATGGGTCAAGCGTTATGCGTTCCAATGTTATGAGTTATGCGTTCCGAGTTTATGGGTTAAGCGTTATGCGTTACGATGTTATGGTTCAAGGGTTATGCGTTACGATGTTATGGTTTTTGTAATTTGTAGTGCCTAAGCCCTAACATTCAACTCCTAACCCTTTAACCTTTTTTACTCCTAACGCATAACTATTGACTTTCCTCCGTAAACCTGCCGATAATCTGCATTTTAATATCCGTTGGTTCAAATCCGCGAATGCTTTTCTTCTTGAAATAATCAGTAATCAACAAGTTCAATTCATCGTCCATATAATCCTCGATCCGATCGGTGCTTTTATCATAAAGGTGGTGATGGTTCTCGGTTATATGGTCAAATCGCATCCGCCCGGTATCCGTTTTTATCCTGCCAATGATATTGTATTCGGCAAAAGTATCCAGGGTTTTATAAATCGTACCTGAAGAAATTGTCGGGTTTTCGACAGTCACTTTCGCAATAATCTGATCCGTATCCGGGTGGTTGTTTAGTTGAAGCAAGGCACGGTAAACCGCTATTCTTTGTGGGGTTACTTTTAGTCCATGCGAGTTGAGTGCATTGCGTATCGTTTCAATAATTTCCATAGGGATATATTTGTTCCGCAAAAGTAAATAAAATAATTTATTAAATAATAATAATTCTTATTTAAAATAAATCACTATCTTTGTGCCCTGAATAATCGTAGTATTAATTTTTTAAAAAAAACAAAAGATGAATTCGTTAAAAGGAACAAAAACAGAGCAAAATCTGCTGAAAGCGTTTGCCGGTGAAAGCCAGGCCAGGATGCGTTATGACTATTTCATGAAACAGGCCAAAAAAGAGGGCCTGGAACAAATTGCGGCTATCTTTGAAGAAACTGCCTTGAACGAAAAGGAACATGCCAAAAGGTTCTTTAAATTCCTTGAAGGGGGAATGGTTGAGATAACTGCTACTTATCCCGCCGGGAAAATCGGGACGACCATGGAAAACCTGAAAGCTTCGGCAGAAGGGGAGAATGAAGAATGGACTGAACTTTATCCCGAGTTTGCGAAGATTGCAGATGAAGAGGGCTTTAAGGAAGTAGCCGTGGCTTTTCGTATGATTGCCAAAGTGGAAAAGGCACACGAAGAACGTTACCGCAAATTGTATCAAAACCTGGATGAAGGAAAAGTGTTTGAAAAAGGGGACAAAATCGTTTGGAAATGCCGGAATTGCGGTTATCTGCACGAAGGGACAAAAGCCCCTGAAAAATGCCCTGCTTGCCTGCACCCAAAATCTTATTTTGAGGTGAAGGCGTATAATTATTAAACATTTTGGGCAGGCTGTGACCAGAGCAGTGGACAAGGTGTTTTATATGAAATGATGAATTGGGGGATAATTGGAATGATGGAATTGATCGCTTGTAAAGATTAAGCCCATCACAGATTGAATCTGTGATGGGACATGGCACATTTGGTCTGCAACCAAAAAGTATCAGATTATTTTCTATAACAAGTAATTTCCTGGTCACCCGTATCTGTCCAGACACTTCCAGCTTATACCAACGCTGGAAGCTCTTTGGGCGGCAAACTTTTTTGTTTACGATAGCTAAGTATATTTATTTAATTTTGGGGCAAACAATATATTATGCCTTTGGATACGATAATCGATTTAAAAGATGTGATGGTATTTCAGCGGGAAATACTGGTGCTTTCAAATGTGACGATGCATGTTGAAAGGGGCGAGTTTGTCTATCTTATAGGAAAAACCGGGAGCGGGAAAAGCAGCCTTTTGCAAACCATTTATGCCGATTTGGAATTTAAGGGCGAAAGTGGGACGGTCGCAGGTTATGATTTGGCGAGAATAAAGAACCGGGAAATACCTTACCTCCGAAGGAAATTGGGAATTATTTTCCAGGACTTTCAATTGCTAAGTGACCGCTCTGTGACCGAAAACCTGAATTTTGTGATGAAGGCAACGGGTTGGAAAGATAAAAAGAAAATGGGGGAGAGGGCACAGGATGTTTTGGAAAAGGTGGGCCTTGGCACCAAGGGATTCAAAATGCCCCACCAGCTTTCAGGTGGAGAGCAACAACGGGTCTCCATTGCACGGGCCTTGGTGAACGACCCTGATATAATCCTGGCAGATGAGCCTACAGGGAACCTTGACCCGGAAACCTCAAAAGGGATAATGAACCTGCTTTTTGAAATAAGCCGTTCGGGAAGATCGGTTTTGATGGCCACGCACAATTACACGTTTTTTGAGGAATTCCCTGCCCGAACACTCAAATGTGAGACCGGCCATGTAATCACAAATTAGTTTCGGCAAGAAAACTATTGATTTTTTGAAATAGCAAAAACGAATACCCCAAAGGCAAATAAGTATCGAATTACAAGCACTCAATTCCGTAACAATAGGCGAATTATTTGGAAAATTGAAAACTGGGTGACTTGATTATATTTGTGTTTTTTTTTGTTATTTAAAGCGTTCATGGAAGTGCTAAATTCTTAAGGATATTTTCGATTTAAATGAGAGACCAGCGGATCAAAGGAATTATATACGCCTCGATAACTGCCCTCATGTGGGGGTTTTTGGCGATTGCACTAAAGGTTGCGTCCGGGGTCATGGATCCGGTCACTATTGTCTGGTTTCGGTTTGTCGTCGCTTTTTCCATTTTGTTTGTTTATTTCCTGTTCAGGAAACCCCCTGAACTGAAAATCCTAAAAAAGCCACCGATATTCCTTGTTGTGGCTTCCATGGCACTTGGCATAAACTACCTTGCTTTTCTGTATGGTGTTGAGCTCACGACACCAAGCACGGCACAGGTGATTATCCAGATCGGCCCCATATTATTGGGTTTTGTGGGCCTTATATTCTTTAAGGAGAAAATAAGTTTGCGGCAGGGGATAGGTTTTATGATCGCCGGTTCCGGGCTGTTTTTGTTTTATCGCGACAGCCTGGCAAAAATCACTGGCGAAGAGGCCATGTTCAACATGGGGATACTTTGGGTTGTTGTGGCTGCCATGGCCTGGGTGATCTATTCAGCTTTCCAGAAAACATTGGTAAAATCCTATTCGCCCTGGCAACTGAACCTGTTTTTATTTGCATTGCCCATTTTGCTTTTCCTCCCTTTCATCAAACCCTCGGGATTTATGGAACTTACGCTTCCGCAATGGGGCTTGTTGGTCTATCTCGGCTTAAATACTTTAATAGCTTACGGATGCCTCGCACTTGCCTTTAAATATTTGGAAGCAAACAAAATAAGTATTATTGTAACCATGAACCCGATCATCACATTTATCCTGATGGGGCTTCTGGCTTATTTTGAAGTGACCTGGATCGAACCGGATATCTTATCGGCTAACGGGATAATTGCGGCCATTCTGGTCATTGGAGGTGCGATAATGGCCGTTGCGTTTGCCAAGCCTTCAAACAAAAAGGAAATAAATGAACTGATACCCACAAAAAAGGAGGATGTTTGAAATTTGGAAGATTGGATTAAATAGAGAAAAGGTAACTGTTTAGACCTGTTGAAGAAACGAACAACAGCTTATTATATGTGTTTCACGCAAACGCCAAACCTGCCTACAGTCGGTAGGGAGTCGCAAAAAGCGCAAAGAATCAATTCTGCGCACTTTCCGTGAATAACCTTTGCGTTCATTGTGTGAACATTAAACTGTAATTTTCTAATTCAATTACAATTACCCAAATAAATAATTACCATAAAAATTCATTTTGGAGATGGATTATTGTTAAAACGAAAATTGATATTGCATGAATAATCATTGGATTGCCCGTAGCCTGGTTTTCATATTCGTATTTAGTTTTGGTTCTGTTCAATCTCAGGGTCTGGCTTCACTCCTGGAAGAATTGTCCAAAGAATACCATTTTACCTACAAAGGGATAAAAACAGATACTTTCTTTATGGAGAAGTACCTGTTGGAAATCGAACAAGAGGTCGATCAGGAAAACCCAAATGGCAAAACATTCACCCAGAGGGTGTTCCTTTCCCACCACGGAATGGACAGACCGGTTGTTTTTATAACGGAAGGCTATGCGGCCAATTATGCCGAAAATACCTATTATTTGCACGAGTTGTCTTCCTTTCTCGATGCAAACCAGGTTTGTGTGGAACATCGCTATTTTGGGGAATCTGTCCCGGATTCACTGGACTGGTCGAACCTGACCGTTTACAATTCGGCTGCCGATCATCATCGGATCGTCGAAATCCTGAAGAAAATCTATCATGGAAAATGGTTGAGCACGGGAATTAGCAAAGGGGGGCAAACAACCACGTTTTTCCGTTGTTTTTATCCTGATGATGTGGACGTGAGCGTCCCTTACGTGGCCCCTTTGAACTTTTCGTCCGAGGATAAACGGGTTTACCGCTTTTTGGAGAATGTGGGCGATTCTGCTTGTCGTTCAAGGGTTTTGGATTTCCAGTTGGAACTTTTGAAAAATAAAAAGAAATATTTGCCGGAGTTTGAAAAACTGGCTGAAAAGAAAAATTTGAATTACAGGATGGGGACAGAAAAAGGCTTTGAGCTTACTGTTTTTGAATATCCCTTTTCCTTTTGGCAATGGGGAGCCATTGATTGCAGCAATATCCCTGTTGAGGGTTCTCCGTCCGAAATGATAAAACACCTTGACCGTGTGGCATCCATTGATTGGGTTTCGGATAAAGGGATTGCCGGTTATCAAGCCTTTTTTTACCAGGCATTGGCCGAAATTGGTTTTTATGGTTATGATATTGCCCCTTTCAAGGAATACGTTACCTATACCGAAAACCCAACTTTTGAATTCACCGCACCTGAAGGCTTAACTATTGGATATAACCCTGTTGTAATGGAGGAGGTGGATTGTTTTGTAAGGCACCGGGCCGAAAACATGTTTTTTATTTATGGGGAAAACGACCCTTGGTCCTCCACTGCCGTGGATTTGACATACTCAAACAATTGTGTGAAAATTGTCAAGCCCGGTGGGAGCCATATTACAAGGATCCGCAATTTGCCCGAAAACCAAAAGGCTTTTGTCCTGGAAACGTTAAGGGGTTGGTTGGGGTTGAACAAAGGGCAATAGGGAATGCCCATGGCTTTATACAGCCACCAATATTTCGGAAAGCTTGTCGATATCTACAGGTTTGGTCAGATAGCTGTTCATCCCTGCTTTGAAACTCTTTTCTTCATAGTCTTTCAGGGCATGGGCCGTGAGGGCGATGATCGGAATATCGGGGTTGATGATGTTTTCTTTCCCTAGGCGGATTGCAATTGTCGCTTCAATGCCATCCATTTTGGGCATTTCAATGTCCATTAATACCGCATCGAATTCTTCTTTTGTCAAAATCTGCAAAGCTTCCAAGCCATTGTTCACCACTTTTGATGTATGTCCCAAACGTTTCAAAAATGCGGCAACAACCTGGGCGTTCAGGAAATTATCTTCGGCAACAAGGATGTGCATGGGTTTCTTCTCTTCGGTAATGGCTTTGATGTCCTCAGAAACTTTCTTCTTGTTTTCTTTCAGGGTAAGTTGGAAGCTAAATGTGCTCCCTTCCCCTTTTTTGCTTTTTACCAGGATTTCACCATCCATCATTTCCACAAAGTGTTTGCTAATGGTCAAACCCAGGCCTGCACCGCCGTATTTCCTGCTCGAAGAACCATCAACTTGTGTAAATCCTTTGAAAATAAGCTTTTGCTTCAATTGTGAAATCCCGATCCCGGTATCTTTTACCTCAAAACCAATTATGGCTTTTTCGCCCTTTGCGATTATTTCTTCCACTTTTACCGAAACTGAAACTTCGCCTTTTTCCGTAAACTTCAACGCATTTCCTATCAGGTTGTAAAGTATCTGCCTTACAGCGTCCGGGTCACCGATAAAATACTTTGGAATAGTCCCGGTTTTGTTGAAACTGAGTTTTATTTTCTTGCTCTCCGCATCGAGATAGAAGGCATTGATTACCGAATTTATCAATTCCGTAAGGTCAAAAGTTTCCTTTTTCAGCTCGTACTCCCCACTTTCAATTTGTGAATAATCAAGGATATCTTTGATAAGTGCCAGCAAATGTGTTGAAGAATCTTTCACCCTTGAAAGGTTCTTTTGGTGTATTTTGTCGATGTTCGATTTTATGGTCAAATCACAGAATCCGATAATGGCGTTGATAGGTGTTCGCACTTCATGGCTGATTGTTGCCAGAAACCTGTTTTTGGCATCATTTGCGAGTTCGGCCTGTTCTTGTGCCATTTTTCTCCTTTCGTTTTCTTCGCGGTACCTTTTGGTACGTTCTTCCACCCGTCTTTCAAGGTTGGCGTTCATTTCCACTAATTCTCTGTGGGCTTTTAATTTTGTCTTGAACCTGTTGATTATGATGAGTACCGAAATACTGATAAAAAGTGACAATAGGATAATATAGTTGCGGAGGTTGCTTTTCTTGGTCGAGACCAAGGCATTTTCGGTTTGTACAATTGTTTCCTGTTGTTCTTTTTCCTTTTCGGAATGTTGCAACTGTAGCATGACAAGCTTGTTCATCGCTTCCTGATTGTCGAGGGAGTCCTTCAAACGTGTGTATTCTTTATGTACCTCAAAGGCTTTTTTGAAATTGCCGAGCAAGGAATAGGTCTCGGCCAGATTTTCCAGGTCCTCCTTTACAACCCTGAGCAACTGGTTCTTTTCGGCGATCTGCTTGCTTTCATATAAATCTTTTATTGCCTTTGAATAATTCCCCTTTTCTTTATAGGCAATCCCCCTGTTTTTTATGATTACGGCTTTCATATTCTGGTCACCTGCCTTATTGCTATAAACAAGTGATTCTTTATAATATTCCAGGGCCTTGTCGTATTGCCCCATACTTCTGTAAACATTGCCGATGTTATTGATGATCCCTGATCCCGCATCGGCCATTAACCCTTCGTTTTCGGCAGTTGCTTTCGCCTTGTTATAATGTGAAAGGGCTTTTTTGTTGTCGCCTGCGTACCAATAAATATTGCCCGTGGAAACCAAGGCATTCGCCAATTCTTTGCTGAAATTATTTTCCTCGCAAATTTGCAAAGCTTCTTTATAGTTTTGCAAAGCCTTTTCATCTTCCCCCAGGTTTCTGTAAACCACGCCTATACTGATCAATGAAGATGCAATTCCCTCTTTGTCACCAATTTCCTTGAAAATCCCCAACGCATTGAGCGAGTATTCGAGCGCTGTTGAATAATCCCCGAAAAAACGATTCAGCATACCCAAACTATTGGCGGATTTTGCGATACCTGATTTATCATCAATGATTGTATAAATCTTATGTGCCTCCAACATGCTTTTGAAGGCCTTGATATTATCGCCCATTGAAAGGTAGCTCTCCCCTATATTAAAAAGGGAGTTGGCTTCCTGCTTGGAAGCTTTTTGATCCGTTGATAAATTAAGGGCTTCGGTTGCGAGTTCCAGTGCTTTTTGGGGTTTGCTACCTTGATAGGAACTGGAGAGGTCGTTAAGTATTTCAATCTGTTTGATCCCTTCAGGGTTGCCAACGATTACATCTGTTGAATCCTGTCGCTTTCCCAAAAGAAAAATGGGAAGGGATACAAGCATTAACAAAAGATGTAAATTTATTTTTTTTGAAATAATTTTCAAAATGACCTGATTTAGATGCGTTTTAAGCGTACTGGCATTAATTAATTGGAAGAGTTTTCCCAATGTTTCGGATTTTTATACGCAGAAGTTTTGATAAAGGTTGTTAAATATGCAATTATTTTACATTTATCTGAAACCCCGTATTTTGCAAATGGTTAAATTTAATATATGACATTTCTTTTGTAAATGGATTTTTTATCTAATTTTGCAGCCGTTTTCGGGTTTTGATATTGGGTTTTATCAAAAGTCTTGAAATCATGGTCCAGTAGCTCAGCTGGATAGAGCAACAGCCTTCTAAGCTGTGGGTCCCAGGTTCGAATCCTGGCTGGATCACGTTTTTAACTTTAAACAGGAACATTAACCCCTTAAAAGAGAAATCAATGAATATAATGCCATTTGAAGCCATTGTAAAATAGATTACGGGCTGGCTAACAGATTGCATGTTAATTGATTTTACCCCACAAGCCTTGAACATATAGCCCCAATCCATGAACCTCATTTCCGCAAAAGACCTTTCAAAACATTACGGGGAGAAAATCCTTTTTGAACAAATCAGTTTTGGATTGCACAAAGGCGATAAAATTGCCCTGATCGCAGAAAACGGGACAGGTAAATCAAGTCTTTTGAAAATACTGTCAGGCAAAGATGTGCCCGACGAGGGAACTGTGGTTTTAAGGGATGGCCTTCGTATAGCATTTTTGGAACAAGACCCGGAACTGGACGAAAGCCTTACCATCAATGAACTGATAAAAAAAGGGAATTCGGGGATACTGTCCATTATCCGTGAATACGAACAAGCCCTTGAAGGGCAGACAGTGAACTATAATGAAATTACACATAAGGCCTTTGAAATAGCTTCTGAAAAAATGGACAGGGCGGATGCCTGGGATTATGAACGGAGATTGAAGGAGATGCTTTCCCGCTTCAATATCACAAACCTGGAACAAAATACCGGGACACTTTCGGGAGGGCAAAAGAAACGGCTGGCCCTTTCCCTTACCTTGCTCGACAATCCCGATGTCCTCCTTCTTGACGAGCCGACCAACCACCTCGACATTGAAATGATCGAATGGCTTGAAAAATATTTATCCACTTCAGCGCTCACTATCTTTATGGTTACGCACGACCGTTATTTTCTTGACAGGGTTTGTGGCTCCATAATAGAAATGAACCATGGGAAAATCTTTCACCATAGGGGGAATTATTCTTATTTCCTCCGGAAAAAATCCTAAAGGGAGGAAATCCAGAAAACCGAGACGGCCAAAGCCCAAAAACTCATGAAAAAGGAGTTGGAGTGGATGCGCAGGAGCCCACAGGCCCGTACCACCAAATCCAAATCACGGATCGGTGCTTATTACAAGATAAAGGAAAAAGCCTCGCAAAAAATCGTGGGGAAAGAGATGAAACTGGAAGTGAACATGGCGAGGGTTGGCGGAAAAATCCTGGAATTGAGGAACGTGGGCAAATCCTATGGGGATATTAAAATCCTTGATGGTTTCGATTATATGTTCACCAAAGGGGAAAGGATAGGGATTATCGGGAAAAACGGTTCAGGGAAATCAAGTTTCCTCAACCTGCTTATCGAAAAAGAAAAGGCCGATTCGGGGAAAGTGATTGCAGGAGACACCATGGTTTTTGGCTATTATTCCCAGGATGGGATAAAGCTCAAGGAAGACAAAAGGGTGTTGGATACCGTCAAGGATATTGCCGAAGTGTTCCGTTTGGCCGATGGCACCGAATGGTCGGCTTCCCGCTTTTTGCAACATTTCCTGTTTTCGCCCGATACGCAATACACCTATGTTTCAAGCCTTAGTGGTGGCGAACGCCGGAGATTGTACTTGCTCACCGTGTTGATAAAAAACCCCAATTTCCTTATCCTTGATGAGCCTACCAACGACCTTGACCTGATGACCCTCAACATCCTCGAAGAGTTCCTCATATCGTTCAAAGGTTGCCTGATCCTGGTTTCTCACGACCGCTACTTTATGGACAAATTGGTCGATCACCTTTTTGTTTTTGAGGGAGATGGGAAAATAAACGGTTTTACAGGGAATTATTCCGATTACCGGATCTATAAGGATGGAACCCTGAAACAGCAACGGGAGAAAAACGTACAGGTTCTAAGGCAGAAGAAAAAAGAAAAAGAGAAAGCTGCCACCGAAGCCCCAAAAGAAAAAACAAAGTTAAGTTATAGAGAACAAAAGGAATACGATCAATTGGAGGCAGATATTGAATCCCTTGAAAAAGAAAAAAGTGATTTGGAAGCAATCTTGGGCGGTGGAGAGAACGATTATGGGAAACTGGAAAAAACCTCGGTCCGCATTGGCGAAATCATCAAGCTTATCGATGGAAAAACCATGCGCTGGATGGAATTGGCAGAGTTTGTTGATTAACTTGAAACGATCAGTTAGATTGGATTGGATGATAAGTTATTGTAAACCAGAAAACATGGAATGCGCAAACCCCTCGAACAAAACAGGCAACGCTTTTGTTCTATCTGTTGTCTTTGTTTTAATGGTTCAAAGTTTCTCATTTCTAAAATCTTTCACATGAAATCAAACTCCTTCAAAACTGTATTGTTCGTATTAAGCTTTTTCTTTTTTTCATTTGCTTATTCCCAGATAGTTGTCAATGAATATTCTGCCTCTAATTTGAGCGATTATCCTGACAACCACAATCACCATGAAGATTGGATTGAGCTTTATAATACAGGGAATTCCACGGTTTCCCTTGCAGGATATTACCTGAGCGACAACCCAAATAATCCAACGAAATATCAAATTCCTGCCGGGATAAGCATCAATTCACATTCCTTTAAAACCTTCTGGCTTTCCGGAAGGAATATCGTGGAAGGGAACAATATCCACACAAATTTCAAACTGACCCAAACAAAAGACAACCCCGATCATGTAATTCTTTCGGATGCCTTTGGAACTGTACTGGACGATCAGGAATTACAGGTTACCCAAAAAGACCATTCCCGAGGAAGGACAATAGACGGTGGCACTTCCTGGAGCATTTTCACAAATACCACCAAAGGCAGTTCAAATGGGAATTCCACCCCTTATTCGGCATATACGCAAAAACCAAGCATGAGCATGGCAGCCGGTTTTTATGACGGGGCTATTTCTGTGAGCATTTCAACACCTGAACCAAATGTTACCATCCGATATACAACAAATGGGGACAAGCCCACTACATCTTCGCCCGAATTTGAAAACCCAATTAATGTTTCGTCCACAATGATAATCAATGCTCGGGCTTTTAGTTCGAGTTCTTTGATCCTTCCCGGTTTGATTGATTTCAACACCTATTTTATCAACGAATCCCACACCTTGGCAATAATGTCTTGCTCTGACAACCAGCTTGACAATTTGCTGAACGGAAACCAGGGCCTGGTCCCTTTCGGTACTTTTGAGTATTTCAATAAAGAAGGTATCAGGACAAACATTGGTTATGGCGAGTTCAACGAGCATGGACAGGATTCGTGGGTGCACGATCAACGGAGCATCGACTATGTTTCGCGCGATGAATGCGGTTACAACTATGCCATCCGCGAACAGCTAATGCCGGAATATACCGATAGGGACGAATTTCAAAGGGTAATCCTCAGGGCTGCCGGTGATGACAATTATCCGGGCATCGACACAAGTGCGTTGTTAAGGGATTTCTTTGTGCAAAACCTTGCGACCAAAAGCCATATGAAACTGGATTGCCGTAAAGGCGAAAAAGGCTTATTGTATGTAAACGGGACCTATTGGGGCGTTTACGGCTATCGCGAAAAAGTAAGCGACCACGATTACACAAAATATTATTACGATCAGGGAAAATTTGATATCCAGTTCCTGAAGCTTTGGGGCGGGACCTGGGCCGAATATGGCGGTCAGCAAGCTTTTACCGATTGGAATGCTCTCCATGACTTTATCAAGTTCAATGATATGGCCGATGACGAAAATTATGGTTACGTCACTTCGCAATTGGACGTAACCAGTTTGGTGGACTATATCCTCATCAATTCATTTGTGGTCTGTTCCGATTGGATAAACTGGAACGTGGGCTGGTGGAGAGGGCTTGACCCTGAAGGCCAACATAAAAAATGGGCTTATATTTTATGGGACGAGGATGCCACGTTCGCACATTATATCAACTACACAGGGGTTCCCGAAATTAGTCCAACGGCGGCGCCATGTTACCCCGAAGGGCTTACAAGCGATCCCGAAGAGCATATCGTTATGCTGAACCATCTTTTGGACAATCCTGATTTCAACCAATACTACCTTTCACGCTATGTCGATTTGATGAACACCGCTTTCCGGCCCGATTATATGATTGGCCTGCTTGACAGCATCCATGATGGCATGGCCCCCGAAATGCCGCAACATGTGGCACGTTGGGGAGGTTCGGTTAGCGAATGGGAAAACAATGTCCAGAAAATAAGGGATTTCATCAATACACGGGTCGATTATATCCCCACGGGTTTTGAGGATTGCTGGGATTTGACCGGTCCCCATGATGTTGTCTTTGATGTGGAACCTGCAGGTAAAGGGAATATCCAGGCCAATTCACTTCTGCTAACAAATTTCCCGTGGAACGGGGAGTATTACAATGGCGTGAACACTTTGCTTTCCGCTATTGTCCTTGATCCTGATTATGAATTCGATTATTGGGAAGTGGAAAACAATACCGTTTTGCCTTCTGCCACAGTACCCAATGTGAACATAATGATTGAAGAGGGCGACAATATAATTGCCCATTTCAAATTGAAAGAATTTACCGATTCATTGGTGATCAATGAAATCAATTATAATTCGGCCAATAATTTTGATACAAGGGATTGGGTGGAGTTTTACAATCCGCATGATTACAACCTTGATATTGCCGGATGGGTATTCAAGGACGATAATGACAACCATACCTTTGAATTCCCCACAGGGACTTCGATAGGAGCAAATGGATATCTTGTTTTGGTCCGTGACAGTGTTACTTTTGGAACATTCTTCCCCAATGTGGGAAATTACATTGGCCAGTTTGATTTTGGCCTGAACAATGGTGGCGAGCTGATCCGTTTGTACGATGTAAACGGTGCATTGGTCGATACGGTCCATTATGACAACCAGGAACCCTGGCCAACTGCCCCCGATGGGACAGGGCCTACTTTGGAACTCTTAAACCCGGGCTACGACAATGCCCTTGCAGAAAGCTGGGCAGCCTCTCTCGAACACGGTTCACCGGGTGCAGAAAACAGCATGATAACATCTGTTCAGGGGCAAACCGAGCAGGACATATACTTCAGGGTTTATCCAAATCCAATTAGTTCAACTGCCACATTACAGTTTACGTCAGGGCAAATCCCGGAAGGCGGGTATCTTGCAATTTTCAATATTTTTGGAAAAGAGGTAAAACGGATTGGCAACATTCAAACCGATCGCATCGAAATCTCAAGGGACAATCTTCAAGCAGGTGTTTATTTCTGCACATTGTTCGATAAATCCAACAATAGGATAGGAGAGCAAAAGTTGGTCGTGCAATAATTCAATGCTTGTTTTTTGGAACGGGAAAAGCCATGCACTCCTGAATGACTGTTCGGGCATGTGCGGTTTTTTCTTTTGGTCATTATTCCTGATTTTGCCATTCTGGTTTATCCAGCTTGGGGTTCAGCAATCAAAACCGATAGCTAAGGTACATTCCCGGCCTCCCGAAAATTGTTGTGGGAAAAGCTGAAAAGGCCGAAACCTGCTTTTTCTTTTTATGCAAGTGGGGGACGAGCCAGCCAGTTGTGGCGCCCACCACAAAACCAGCGATCACATCCGTATTAAAGTGCTTTCCCGATTTTACCCGAAGGTAGGCCGTGCTTGCCGGTACTGCTACGGCCACTGTCCACATGGCGACTTTTAGTCCGGTTTTCATATTTGGGTGATAATCGCTCAAGACTTTGGCAAAAAAGAACGAAAATGCCGCCGCATTGGAAGTGTGCCCGGAGAAGAAAGATGTCTTGCTGTCATGGCCTGTCCTTTCCTCCAATGGGACATCGGGGTTGTAAACGTACGGACGTGTACGGTTCGCAAGGTTTTTCACGCTTAGTGTAATTCCATAGTTTATCATTCCCACTTCAATTCCCATAACCACTAGCGAGCCCAATTGCGAACGGGTATGTTTCGTGCTCAAAAAAAATGCGGGCAGGGCCATTGCACCAAGGGCAAGGTAATTACTGGCCGTGGCCATATCTGGGTTCCAATTATAGGTGGCTGGGCGGTCGAACGGGTTCACATTATTTTTGTCCAGCCCATAGATTTCTTCTATGGTGAAAGGGCCCGTAATATTCAATGCTTGCAACATAAACCCCGAGCTCATCAACCCGATACCGGCAACAAGGTAGGGGAGTTCTGTTTTAAAACCTTTCCGGTAGGGCCCGCCGTTTAAATGTTCGCCATTTTTACAAAAAGGGCAGTTTTCGCCATGGGGTTCTGCCTGGGAAGCAACAGGGACAGTGAATGTAAACGAAATAGACAGGAGCAACAGGAATCTATAAAACATAAACAACGGATTAGGGATTCAAAATTAAGATATTAATCCCAATATGAACAACTCTTATGCAAGAACCTTGTTCACGTTTTCGGCGAACTTTTCCCAGGTATTGTTTTGGAGGAAAATATCAGATTTGTTCTTGGCGTTTTCATTGTCGCTTTTATCCAATTGCTTGTCGATTACACGGGCCAAGTCTTCAAAATCTTTAAATGTGTTTAAAATGCCTTCTTTTGCAAGGTCGGCAAAAGCACCAACATCGGGGCCGATAATATTGGCACCATAGCCAATGGAATCCATTAGTACCCCCGAACTCAGTATGCTTGATCTTGAGTAGGTAAACAAAATGATCCTTGATTGCTTTATCAAATCCCTGAGCATATCGTCTTCAATAAATTTATTTTGAATGAGGATATTTTGGTTTGCATATTTCGAAATCTGCCCGAAATGGTTTTCCGAAGTGGATTTCCCAACGATAAGGGTTTTGTATTTTTTCTCAAGATTGTTTGCATGCAAAAATTCCAAGAACTTGTCGATCCCTTTGTAAGGTGATATTGTTCCCCAAATGAGGATGTCGTAAAGAATCTCTTTTCTCCCGGCATTTCTCCGGTCTTTTACGGGATGTGGGAAATAATGGATTTTCTTTGCACTTCCCCGTACCATGTTTTCCCCATAGCTTATCCCCTCGCTTGAATGTGTGATGACACAACAGGCTTTCCTTATCATCTTCCTGAAAATCGCTTTTTTCAGAAACAGGTGCTCTTTTGTATGGGCAAGTTTGTTGTGCATTAGCCAGATTACTTTTATATTTAAAAGTTTCAAAATGGGGAAAAGGGAGAACAAGAACAGTGTTTGAATTGACCCTCCTTTGTTTTCGGGGAGTTTTTCTATCCAATTAAAAAAAACATAATCGGTTTTCCCCAGGTATTTCAAAAGGTCAAATATCCCGGAACTTGAAGGTTTGTCTTTGTTCACAAAATCATAGTACCTGCCCAAAGACCTTATCAGGTCATCGATGTAGGGATTGTAAAGGCCAAGGTTTTCATCCCTTGAAGAAGTGGGGAATATGTAGATTTTCTTGCTCATACAAAAGTGGATGTTAAATAACCGTTAAAAAAACAAAATCTGATTGACTGCATTTGAATGGCGGAAAAACCTGCTGGCAGGATTGATTTTCTTTATTGACGCATGAATATAATGAAGTGTGAGAAGGCATAGGTTGGCAATAATTGACAGCTCAATGATTTTTTCCCTGATCGAGTAATCTTCTTTGATGGCTTTGAACCTGAACTCTTCGTTGGCCCCGCCCATACTGAACTTGCAGATTGGGAAATCCAATTGCAGAATGTCCTTTTCTTTCAACCCAACTAAAATTTCGCTGATAAAAGCATAATCTGCGGACAATGGATAATTCAACGAATATCGCTTTTGCCCAACACACTTTGTGTTGAAAAACATGGCCTGGTGCTGGGTAATCATTCCCAACCAGTTCTTTGAATGATCTTTGGCCTTTCTGTAAAATTCCTGATCGTTTTCCGAAATATCAATCGAGTCCCCATAAACAAAACAGGGAGAACCATTCAGCTGAACCTTTTTTTTTGTTTTTTCAAGAACAGTACTGGATGCAAAGCTGTCACCACTGTTCATGAATATTAGATACTTTCCATTTGCCATTTCAATCCCTTTGTTCATGGCATCGTAGATCCCATTGTCCTTTTCACTTACCCACTTTGAGGGATTGATCCTGGAAAGCCAATCTTTTGTCCCATCCTGCGAATCACCATCAACTACGATCCATTCAAAATCGGTGCAGGTCTGGGAACCTATGCTGGCGGATGTATATTTCAGCTCATCGAGGTTGTTGTAACAGATGCTGATAATGGAAAAGAATTTCATTAAACAAAGATATGGTGTTATTTTTTTTGTCCTCGTTGACTGTTCTTTTTGAACAAAACAGAGGTTTTTTGCATTAGATAATTGCGGTGTTTTTTTCGCAGGAATATTCGCATATCTTTGTCGAACAGCCTTTTTTCCCTTGTGACCGCAGCATACAAATACCCTGTTAGGATACTTGCCCCGCCCAGGATATAAGGTTTTTCGGGCAACCAATAAATCGATTTCAGGAAAATGTAAAACAGGCTATACCCGTATCTATATTGAAACCGTCCCCACAAAAACCGCCCTTTTGAAAGGCCTGTCCGCCTCAGGCCCGTGCCCCTGTAATGGTATATCCTGAATTGGTTGAAACAGCGGGTTTCCCAGCCATTCATCTGGGCCGATAAAAGATCGGCCAAGTCCCAGCCCGGGATGGGTTTCCAGCCCTTGATATCTTCAAAACATTTTCTGCGGTACACTTTTGAGGCCCCCCACGGATGGTCCGATTGTGATTTTTCTTGCGTGGTCTTCGTGCCCTCAATGAGATATATCCCCCCACTTGCAATCCCCAGCCTTGGGTTTTTGATAAATTCGTTTAAAATATTCTCGAAATAGTTGGAATCTATGGTGATATCACAATCCAGTTTGACAAGAAACTCCCAGTCGGTACTCGAAATGGTGCCGAAGCCTTTTTTAACCACTTCCACCACACCTGTACCGGGATAATAATAGCCGCGATCGGTTAGCGAAACAAGCTTGATCCAATCATGTTTTTCAACGTACGGCTTTATGATTTCTTCTGTCCTGTCCGTTGAGCCATCGTTCACAAGTATCCATTCCCGGGGCAGGACCGTTTGGTTGATAACGGACTTAATGGTTTCTTCAACAAATTTTTCTTCGTTTCTTACAGGTGAGATTATGTTGTACTTTATCATAAATATTCGATATCTGCAATTAATTATAGTGTTGCTTAAAACACTTTTTATTGAACCTGTTTTTCTGTATATTGTTTAGTCAAGAATCGGCTAATTTATACTTTAATTATTTTAAAAAGGTTTCCAATGAATAATCACTGGTGGCAAAATTAATCACTTAGCGGGACTAATGTCCCGAAAATACAAAAAATTCCCATATTGGGATTCCTTCCATATATCTAAGTGGCTGAAATTCAGAAGATATATTCGTTAATACTGCGAAGGTATGGTTTTTGGAATTTTCATTTCGCCTTGAATAAGGTTTATACAAAGAGAAAAAAATAAAAACTATACCATTATGATTAAGGAAAGAGAACAACACATCAATAACATATTTGGCGTTATCGATGTATTTTTGTCCGTTGGTGCCTTCGCCCTTGCATACCTTGTCCGTGATTTGTTTTTTGAACCGCCAATTCAATCTGCTGAGCAGTATATGATAATAGGCTTATTGATTATTCCGACATGGTTCATTCTGTTGAAAAATTCAAACCTGACCGAAATACACAGGACGAAACGCTATTCCCAAATCATGGAATCTTACCTCCGGGTTGTGGTAATGGGCCTGGGTGTCCTGTTCCTGTTTATCTTTTTGTTCAAGTTGAAGGAAATGAGCAGGATTGTTATACTGTCTTTTGGGGTAATTAATTTTATTTCACTAAGTACAATTCGGAT
>JAJRTT010000018.1 GCA_024278155.1 Bacteroidota bacterium
CGCATTGTTGCCATTGGCATTGATCTTCACGAATTCCTGTTGTTCTTCCAACTTGATCTTTGCAATATCTTTTATTTTGACTATCCTTCCGTTGATGTTTTTGATAATTGTATTATCAAGCTCCTCAAGGTCTTGCACCCGTGTGTCTAACAATGTGAGGTACATCCTGTAATGGTCTGGCAAAAGGCCCGCCGATTCCACGAAATTGCTGTTGTCGAAAGCAGTGATTATATCCTGTGGGACAATGCCCAATGCGGTCATTTTTTCGGGGATGGGGGCAATGATGTATTCTTTGTTTCGGCCACCGCGGACAATTACATTTGAAATACCTTCCACCTGCGAAAAACCGGGCCGGACGATCAGGTTGGCGATGTCTTTCAGGTTCACGTCCGATTTGTCGGGGTTTTCGAGTGTGTAGCCATAAACGGGGAAAAGGGATTGGTTCATCACCTCGGCGGAAATATTCACCCCCGGTGGCAGGAAATTCTTTATTTCGTTGATGCGGCTTTCCAGTTGGGGCTTCAAAGTGTAAATGTCAAGTCCCCAGTCGAAATAAACCTCAACGGTGGCGCTTCCCCGGCTGGTGTTGCTTTTCACGATGCGCACACCGTTCACTTTTTTCACGGCACTTTCGATGGGTTGCGTAACCGTTATCATCATACGGTCGATGGGGATTTGCCCTGCATCAATGATAATGGAAATCCGGGGAAACTGGACGGCTGGGAACAGATTGGTCTGCATCCGTGTAAACGAATAAATACCTGCCATAAATACCAGTATCCCAACAAAGAGGATGGGCTTCGACAGTATTTTGCAATAGTTTTTCATTGTCGGTTGATTGTAGCAGATAATTTTTTGTAACCAAGTAGGTTTAAAGGCATATAAGTTTCTCGCCTAACTAAACTATATAAGATGTAGCCCGTTTGGACCTCTTTTCATTTGTATGGGAACGTTTTCATTTTTTATTGTCAAAAGACTTCCCTTTTGTTTTCATTTATTTCTTTCATGCCTTTTATGTTTATGGTTTCTGAATCTTTTAGGTTTTAGTAATTAAAATACAAATCGGTAAACAAGCTTTACTGCTGCATCCGTGGTTTGGGGTTTCAGGTAATCTATTTGTTTGATTTGTTCTTCGTAGCCAATATTATAAACAAAGTAAAGATCGGAGCCCACTTTGGGTATCCAATGCAGCCGGAAATTGTAAATCATTATCTCGTCCAGGTCGTTGTATTGGCTGAACAAGGAAAAATTCAGTTTTGTGGTGAACGCATAATTCATATAAAGGGCCACCTCGTTCGTTACGATGTTGTCTTCAGGGAAATCCACGTTATTAAGTGTATAGCTCCCATTGAAGTTCAGGTGTTTGTTGACGTTCACACCCAATTCGCTTTCAAAGGTCTTTATTTTCCCCGTGTAAAAATCGCCCCAATTGTAAAACAGGGCAATCCATAGGCGGCGTCCCTGGTAGGTCTCGAATTGCAGTTCATATTTGTACATCCAGTATTTTCCTTCCGGGATGCTGATTTCATCGGTAACTTCAAATACTTTGTCGAGACGGTCGTAGCTTTGTATGAGGTTCACCTCAAACCTTTCGCCCGATTGAAAGACAGCTCCGAGAGGCCGTGTTTCGTTGTACAAACTTTCCAGTTCGCCCGTGGAGCGCGTATAGTAAACGCTCATGCCCCATGGTTTAAAAAGCACCCGTTTTATTCCATAATTAGTGAAAATACGCGGTGAGATCCTCAAGTACCAGCTATACGAATTGTAATCGGTCCGGCGAATGTACCCAAGTTCGGGGTTGAAGCCCTTTTGCATGGATGCCACGGCCATGTAATTATCTATCAGGTCATTTGGGTAATCGACAAACAGACGGTAAGTAAGTGCGTTTTTCTGTGTTGTAAAGTATTCGGTACTCGTTGTGATTTTGCCGGAAACAACAAGGTTCTTATGTTCTATGAATTTTGAGGTTTGATAAGCCGCATCAATTCCAAAAACCTGATTGGAAGTTGTGTTGTTCACCTTGTTCGTGAAAATGCCACCGATATACGATTGTTTGCCAATATCATATTTATAACGGAAAACGGTGTTGTTGGTTGATGAAACGGAATCGGTTTTCCCCTCCTGTATGTTCAGGAAGCCAATGTTGTTCTTCCCTACTTTCCCGAAAAGCCTGGCGCCCACGACAATGGGGACCTGTTCATCATCTTCAACGCCAATTTGCCGTGAATAAAAGGCATTGTTCCTATCGCCAAGATAATAACTGTACATGTCGTAGCCTTCGAGAAAGAACTGGCGCTTTTCGGGATAAAATACGGCGAAGCGCGAAAGGTTGACTGGTATCCTGTCCGATTCCACTTGTGCAAAATCGGTATAGCTTGTCAGGTTTAGTTTGAGGGTCGGGGAGAGGCTCACGTTCAAATTCCCCCCGGCTTTTAACGGATAGGTGTCGCCGTGATCCTCATCAAATCGCCACCCGGCGAGCAGATAGGGCAAAAATTCAAATTTCTTGGCATAAGCAATATCAATGATATCTGTCAATCGCCCGGCATTGGTGACCGCATAGATCGAGTAATCCCTCGACCAGCCCTGCCAGAGTGCTTCCTCGTTTTTGGAAACGATGTCTCGCTCAAAATTTATTGCCCAGTTCAGGATGCTGTCTTTTTTGAATTGAAGGGTGCTGAAAGGGATATAGACTTCTGCAAACCAGCCTTCGTCCGTTTTTGTGGTTTTGGCGTCCCACACACCGTTCCAGTCTTTATTGCCGTCTTCCCCACCATAAACCTGTATGTCGGCCCTTGCCCCGTTGGGGTTGATGACAAACAGATAGCCGTTGCGGTTGTCGTTGAACGGGCTTATCACCACCTGGAAATTGTCATCGGACCTGTAATCAAAATCACGGTTCATGTTTTTGGCCACAATCTTTGAAATATCTTCCTGATAGCACCATACGCCAAGGTACAAAGTGTTTTGGTCGTACAAAACAGCAACTTCTGTCCGCTCGCTGATGGGTTCGCCGAAGTTTAGATCACGTTGCGTGAAATTGTTGATATGTGGTGCTTCCTGCCAGGCGCTCTCTGAAAGGACACCGTCAAACTTAATCTTATCTTGTATTTTAAAAGCCTTCAAAGTGGCAGGTTCCGAATGTTGTGCCCGTACTGGATGAAGACCAAACACATAGAGCAACATAAACGATAAGAACAATTTAATAATAACCTCTTTTTTCATAATCCTAATTTGCGATTTCCACCAAACTGGTATCTGCCAGGCCGTAACCCCCTCTGCTGATAATCTTGTCGTTTTTGTTGAATACTGGTGAAATGATTTCAGCTTCTTCGTGGTTTTGTTTACCGATTTTCACCATGGTTTTTACGGCCGTGCTGTCGTTTATCATTTTCATTACCCAAAAACCCTTCATCAATTCATCAGATAAAATACAGGATTTTGGGAGTATCTGTTTTTCTGTTTTGTCGTTTTTGTCGATCAAAACCCGGACAATCATGTTTTCGGGTACCAGCGATTGGGATTCAATCTGTACCAACACTTTCATCGTTTGCGATTGGGTGTTCATTTCGGGCAGGATATTGTAGAAAACGGCCTTGTGTTCCGTTCCATCGGGCAGGCGGACCACACAATGGTTTCCCGGTTCGGCCAGTTTCCTGTATTCAAAAGGCACCTCGGCCTTCACTTGTAAATCGTTGATGTCGATGATGCTGCAAAGTGCCGAATTCTTATCGATGAAAACAGGTTTTTTTACGACATCCAGTTGGTTCACGATTCCGCTTACGGGCGAATAAACCCTTACGGGGCGGAAATTTTGCATGAGGGAATCATTGGACTTCAGCATATACGCTTCCTGGGTCATTATTTCAAACAATATGTCCCCTTTGTGGATATGGGAGCCGGGCTTTATGTCCACTTCGCTTACATAGCCTGTGATCGGGGATGTGATATTGGTTTTGTTAAGGTAGGTTGTTTTTCCCGACAAAACCAAGTTGTCGGGGATGCTGCCCATTTTTATGGAGGCCGTTTTTACCTGCGCCTTTGAACTTCGAATGGCCCCGGTATCGGTCCCGGGACTTGTACAGGAATCCACGATCCCCAGAAAAACAACCCCTATTGCAAGTATTTTAATTCTCATCTTTTGTGTTTAATAATTCCAAAAATTATATGTGTTTATCAAGGCTTGTTTCTGCATTTTCAGGTCGATCAACTCCAGGTTGAGGTTTACCTTGTCGCGCAATACGCTAACAAACTCGATGGCCGACAATTCCCCTTGTGAAAATTCTGTTTTGTAGATTCTTACCAGTTTGTCATAGGAATTGCCTTGTGCCGATTTTATGGATATTTGTTTCCCGATCGATTTTATTTGATTTAGGATTTTTGTTTTCCTGACGGAGTTTTCGGCAATGAACCGTTGTTTTTGGAAAGAAAAATCCCGGGTGAGTATATTTGTCCGTTCCCTGTTAAAATCACGTTGGTGCCCATCAAAAAGCGTCCATGAAAACTTTAAGCCGAAGCCAATCCCGAGGCGGTTGTAATCAGGAAGGTAAATGGCGTTGAGCCCGCCATTGGCAAAAAGGCTCAACCGGGGCTGGTATTTTATTTCCGACATTTGCCTAAGTGAATTTAGTTTCATGCTGTCCAGCTTGTATTTTTCAAGGAAAAAAGATTCTTCCGGTGGTTTGTTCAGGCCGAAACCATGTTCCTCCAATTTCACCGTATTTGTATCGTTGATGCCACAGATAATGTTCAAGTCAAGGAAATCCCGCTGGTAACTGGCTTTTGATTGTTCCAGGGAAACCTGGTAATTTTGATATTCGATGTTCAAGAGTTCATGATCCGAATATTTGTAAACGCCACTTTGTGTAAGTTGCCCCATGAGTTCCAATTCCTTTTTCACAAGGCCGGTCAACCGCAAAAAGGCATCAATCCTTTTTTGTGAACGGAGGCAGCGAAGGTACTGAAGGCCCACGATGCGCTCAAGTTCATGGGCAGTCATTTTTATTTCGGTTTCGTTTATCTCCCTTGAAACGGCCAGGTTCCCTGAGGCTATCTCCACCCTGTTTCCACCAAAAATGGCTTGCTCCACAGAAACAAAGGCCTGATATTGCCCGCCATCGCTTGCGCCCAGGTCATAGCCGTAATAGTCGTTGGCCCCGGGCGAAACAAATTCAAATTCCGTAGTGTTGTTGTCCGTTGAAATGATGGGGGCGAACAGAAGACCTGCATCAAGTGAAATTTGAGGGCGGGTATAAAAAGCCTTGATGCGTTTCAGTTCCGCCTCCATCGCCTTGTTCTGGGTTTGTTTCCTGAAAATGAGCGGACTGTTTTCCCTGGCAATTGTAATGAAATCGTCAAAATTTTTGGTTTGCCCGTTTGCGCCCAAATTTAGAATGCCGATAAAAAACAGTATCAGTCTGTAATTCATTGTTCACCTCTTTTTATCCTAAAACAATGTTGCCCTTCTTTGAAGGAATAAACTACTGCCAAACCGGACGAGTTGCAAATTTCCTTGACGATGGCCAGGCCCAGCCCATTCGAGCTGGAACCGTATTTCACAAAACGTTTGAATATTTCAGTCCCGTCCAAGGCATCCTTTGCACCGGTATTGCAAATACTTGTTTCATTTGATTTCGACAATACCCTGATTTTGCCGTTTTGCATATTGTGGCGCAGTGCGTTCATCAAAAGGTTGTTCACTAAAATGGCGGCCAAACCCGGGTTCATGGAAACCTCGAACTTTTCGTTGAGCTCTTTTATGACCTGAATGTTTTTCGACTCGGCCAATACCCGATATTCGTTTAATTTCTGATTGAACAGTGAACCGATGTCGATTCGCTGTGCCCCTGCAAATTGCTTGTTCTCGATTTTCGTGAGCAATAACAGGCTCTTGTTCAATTTATCCATCCGTTTTACCGATTGGAATGCGGCATATATTTTTTCCATTTGCTTTTGGGGCAGATCTGCCTGTAAAAGTTCCTCAAGGTGAAGGGATATTATCGTCAGGGGTGTTTGAAGTTCATGGGAAGCGTTTTCGGTAAATTGTTTTAAGAGTTTGTAATCCTTGCCAAGCTTGTTTGTCATTCGCGAAACCACTGTGTTCAGGCGATCGAATTCCAGGATATCCGATTTCTTTAAGTTTAGCTTTTCCTTTTGGGCAAATGAATAGTTTTCGATGGCCCGGAGGTTTTCCTTGAAATCTTTCCACACCGTTCTGTTGAAATGCTTGTTGATGAAAAAAGAAAGGATAAAAGCGGATAGCAACATAAAGAGCAAAGGGAGGAAAATTGCCTGGAGCATATCTTCGGACTCGATCATGGAATGCCGGATGCGAAGGTCGTAGAAAACCCCTTTGATTTCCACTGTTTCCGACAATTCAATGTAAGGCTCATCTTCATAATCTTCCGCTTTGTTCTGTATGAATATTTCCTTGAAAACCACATCAATGGCCTTTTTCGCCTTGCTTTTCCTCACGTCGATAAGTGGATAAAGCTTGCAATTGACACCGGTTTCCCTGATTTGTTTTTTGATGAGTTCGGCTGTTTGTCCCAATTTCTCCCTCGTCTCGTTTTGGAACCTCCACCTGATGATAAAGTATCCGGCAAAGGAAATGACGACAAGCATTACAGTCAGCAATACCAGGTAATTCAGGTTTATTTTGGCGAGGAATTTCATACATCGGCAAATTTATACCCCATTCCGTACAGTGTCCTGATATAGTCCTTGCCCCCGGCTGATTTGATTTTACGGCGGATGTTGTTAAGGTGGGTGTAGATAAAATCAAAATTATCGGCCATATCGATATTGTCGCCCCAAAGGTGCTCTGCGATGGCTTCCTTGGTCAGCACCCTGTTTTTGTTGATGAGGAAATACATCAACAGCTCGTGTTCTTTTCTCGTAAGCTTGATTTTCCTGTCATTTATCCTCACTTCTTTACTGTCCGTGTCAATGGATATTTCGTTAAAACCAATCGTGTTGGACCCATTGGATTGCCTTCTGCGCAAAACGGCTTTTATCCTTGAATTCAATTCGGACAATTGGAAAGGTTTTGTCATATAGTCATCGGCCCCAAGGTCGAGGCCGGTGATTTTGTCATCGGTTGAGTTTTTTGCCGAAATAACAATTATCCCGGCCCTTAGGTTGTTTTGCTTGATTGCCTTTATCAATTCCAGTCCGTTTCCGTCCGGGAGGCCAATGTCCAAAAGGATAATGTCATATTCGTAAATGGAGATCTTCTCGTCGGCCTTTTGGTAGTTTTCGGCCAATTCGCAGATATGGTTTTCTTTGACAAGGTAGTTGCTGACAGCCGTCAATAGTTCTATTTCGTCTTCCACAATGAGGATTTTCATAGTGCAAAATACGGAAATAATTCTAAAGGAAATCTAAAGGTTTGGATTTATCCAATGTTAAGGCCTTGCACGATACTGACATTCCTGCCCTTAAAGCGGTATTTGCGATGAATTGCCTGTGTTGTTAAACAAAATATCGTTTTTGTCTTTATTGTCAGTCTGAGAATCAAGATTGTAATCCCCCTGTAAATAACCGCCGGTCCCGGCTTCAATTTCCCATGCCGCGGTTTTGTCATTTGCTCCTATAATCCCGTTAGCGTCGCCATCGCCTCCAAATAAACCGTAAATTCCTCCACCAAGGTCTTTAATGGCATTGCTTCCGTAGGCCTGCCCAACTCCCGTGCTGAAGTCGTAGCTGTAAACACCGGCGGATTGAGTTATACCTGTTGACGACATAATATCCAGATGGTTGCGGTGGCGAATGACAACAAAAAGCTGCTCATTCAGGTTATGTGTGAACTGAATAGCCGAACCCCCATCCATACCCACAACCGAACCATCGGCCAGGATAAATGCTGCCTGGCGTTCGAACGTTGTAGCTGCTGTGGCCGAGGCTGCATTTGGGGCGTCTCTGCCTTCCACAAGCACCCAGTCAATCACCTGGCTGTTGGGTATTGCTGCAACGGTTTCCGTTCCGGTATAATTCCAGGGTGCAGTATTATATGGCTGGGATAAGGGCAGTAAGGCCTGGTTGTTCAAATAGTTGTTCATTGAAGTTCCATTGAACGGCCCTTCGAGTTGAACAACAAGGTCGAGGCTCAGGATGTGATCAGTCCAGTGAACGCGGCTGTAAGGGTCATATTCATAGGCAGTTCCTTCAAAACCACCTGTAGCTCCAATAAAGGTCACCTCACCCACGTTGGTGCTTTTATACACATTGTAGGCCCCTCCCCAGGTATTTGTTGGAAAAACAGCATCGGTAACGGTAAACAGCTGATTGTTGTGGATGGTCAACATCCGGCCACCGCTAATCCCTTCCCTGAAAACGCAAAGGTTGAAAGAATTCACCGGATCAACCAAGGATCCGTTTTGGAGATAGATGCCGTTGGTGAACATAGACTCAAAAACTGCCTCGTGAGCCCCGATAGTGGCCCCGCTTTCAACATTAAAAGAATAATATCCGCCTGAGGATGTAAGTGTAGCGGGTAAACCCGGCTGGCCAAGTACGTTAATGCTTCCCCCGTTTTTTACGGCCAGGGTTTTCAGGTTGCCCATGTCAAGGATACCATTTTCGCCAATATTAAAAGTCCCGCCTGAATTTACATCAAAATTACCGGTACATACAATGGTACTGTTACTAACATTTAAATTACCGGCATCCACAGACATATTACCGTTAACCAGTAAAGCGTTTAAAATTGAAACAGAATTTGCTTTTGTACTTTTTATTATATTATCGTCCCGGTCGGTATAGATTATTTCCGATTTGTCGCCTCCCGATTTATTTATGCTCAGGTCATGGAGATTGGCTCCGGAAATTGCCTGAAGGGGAGCATCAGTAGCACCATACATTTCCACCATTCCACCTGTAGGGGAAAAGTCAGGCGTCTGGAGGGAAAGGGTATTTGCGGTACGGATGAGCCCACCGGTAATATTTTCGGAAAATGTATAGCCTGTGGCTATCTGAACAACCGAAAGATCATGGAAATCCAAAACACCGCCACTCATCGTGAGGCTGGCGTTTCCTGAATATGAAAAATATGATGATCCTGCACCGTATAAATTAACAGTACCGTTGGTTATTGATAAGTTGCCGTTAATGTCACAATACTGGATGGCGTCCTGGTACAGGTTAAGTTCCCCGCCCGATATGTTTATGGTTCCGAATATACCGTCTTCCACCAGGTCTGATATAGTCAGAGAACCAAGTATATCCACATTAAGCGTCCCCCCCTGCGAAAGTTTTGCAATGTCGCCGTTAGCGCTGCCCATAGCCGAAAGTGAAGAGGCCGGGTTGCTCAGGTCAAGTAAACCGTAAACAGTGAGGTTGTTTATAAAGGAAGCTGAATTGTTCAATGTCATATTATGATCAACGGTAACGTTGTTTGTAAAATCAATTGTATTACCATTGGGTTCGTCCGTCTGAACAAGGTCGTAGAAATGTATATCGGCATCAACCTCATGATAGTTTCCGTCGCCGTAAAAAAATACCGTTCCCTCACCGGGTGCAAAATATCCACTGGTGGTTTGGAACCAGGACCCTCCGACCGATAAAGAATAGTTATCCGTTACAGCATTTCCACATTGCAAAGTCCCATCCTGTAAATATATATCAGACCGTACGGTAACATCTGTCATGTAATGTATCGTATTACCACTATTTAGAACAACATTGATTACAAAGAAACTATTACCTGGAAAACAATAAATATTTCCGTTGGGGACGGTGCCTGTAAATTCAACCGAACCACCCGTAGGTTCGAAAACCGAGGGCGATGAGCCTGAGGAAAATCCTTCACCGCAACGAATTACACCACCACTTATATTATTAACTGCGGCAGTTCCGAATTGAATACTGTTGTTGGTAAATTCCAAAAGGCCGTAAGACATATTGAGGGTGCCATTGAGGAGTTTCCAGCCCTTACTGTCTTTAGATGGCATAGCTTTAACCTGATCCGGAGTTTTTGCATTGGGTTGGTCGGCAACAACACTTCCACCGTTAATGGTAAGGATGCCCGTTGAGGCGGTACCAAAATTTGCATGAAGCATCACATTTCCGTCACCTACATCCAGTAATCCCTGAACCGTAAAATCCTGGTAAACTTCGAGACTTCCACCCTTTGAGCCGGATGTGCCGCCACCGGTACTACCAGCCGCCGTCATATAATCTCCGGCACTTCCCTTAACAGGTCCGTTATATACATAAACCGTACTGGTGGGGTCATCAGTTAATAATCCGTGGACAACGAGCGATTCGTCTTGCATATCAAGACTGTTTCCTGCCTGTATTGTCATATTTCCATCAACAACAATATCATAACCGGAATTTGAAAATAAATAAGTTGGGTTTGTTGAAACGATATTAACATGGCCAAATCTGTTCAACGGAGAATTGTCGTCCATTTGAATACCTGATACTCCTCCTCCTGTAAAGTTCAATGTATTGGGTACATAACATTCCAAATCTGCACCAAAGTCAACAACGACCCAGGAAGCAAGATTTACCGCTCCGGCCTGGAAGTCAGCCCAACCGCCTGATTTGATAGAGAGGTTGTCAAACCCAACTGTTCCGACATTTAAAACATCAGCCGGATTCCATAGTTGAAGGGTTCCGTACACATCGCAGTCGTGTTCGACGTTTAGCGTGTGACCTGCAAGGTATAGGGTTCCGCTGGCGATCGTCAGATTACCGGTAAGTGTCACATCTGAGGAAAGACTTGATATGGAAGTTTTTGTGCCATCTAATATTATTTTCTTTGAATGGGGATCTATTATTGGCCCGGCCGGTGGGGCTCCGGGTGATAAAGAAACGGCTTCCTTGTTTATCACAAGGTTACTCAAGGTACTTCCGGTTACCTGTGAAATCTGGGCATCTGTTAACCCATATAATTCGAGGGTGCCGCCGGCAGGGGAAAAATCGGCCCGGTTACTTGTATAACCATAGGCAGTCCGTATGGTTCCGCCGGTAATATTGGATGACAGGGCATACAAAGAAGTGTTGTTAATCAGGATTCCGCAGTTAGGAAAATCGAGAACCCCACCGGTCATCTGAATGGAAGCATCATTGCCGTATGGCCAGTAACTAACACTGCCATAAACATTCATGGTACCGCCAAATATATGAATATCACCATTGAGGTCAACCCAGCCTGTTGAGGAATTAGTAAGGTTAATAGTCCCTCCCGGATTTAACCAGAATCCACCTGAGATTCCGTTATCGGTCAGGTCCAGTGCTGTGAAAGTACCGTCGAAAACATCAATGCCACCCGATGTCCAGTCGTACACATTGCAGGTCACTGTATTGCTCCCTGGCCTGAGGGCTGCAGTCATATTTGCTTCCAGAATATCAAATGTTTCATCTGTCAGAATATAATTATGGCCAACCGCATCAAAGATAACACGGCTTCCGGTTTCATTAAACCCGGCAGGTCCCACACTGTTGCTCCAGTTTCCTGCAACATAAACACTCAGTGAATTGGGGTTAAAGGTACCGCCGCTTATCGTAAGGTTTCCGTTCACGTCCAGGTTATTGTAATTTACAGTGCATGTACCTGATGGTTTGTTAATAGTAAGGTTATAAAACTGAGTATTTGCATCCGATATATTTAAAAACTGCGTCCCGGTTCCGTTCATTATCACCGATCCGCCTGTAAACTGAATATCGTAAGCCGTATTCTCGGAAACGGTAAAATCGGTACCGCAGGTGATAGTTCCGCCGGTTACTTCGGCCTGGCTTCCGTCCTGAAAAATTACAGCCCCTGCAACCAATAAACTTTGTGAATTGGTCAGAACAAGAGTTCCGCCACTTTCTACCCTGAAGGCTGTTGTTCCTGTACCCGTAACCGTAAGAGCCCAATTGTTATCAATCACAAGCCGTCCTTCCCTTACCTGAAAAGTTTCAGAAACAGTCATGCCCTGCCAAAGCGACAGGGAAGCCGATGGAGTGCTTTTTAAAACCCGAACACTGGTATACGTATCATCCAGATTATCATCGTCCCAGTAAGTATTTGCGGAACCCGCAAGATAAAGATAGGCAGTTCCGGATTGTGTAAAAGTACCCAGGTCACTATTGAAATTTCCATACACATAAAAATAACATGCGCTTGTACCATCCTGGTATAAATGTGCTCCGGATTGGATATCAAGGTTGCCGCAATTGGCCGTGCTCCCTCCAGCTATATGTGGACTGAACGGGGTCCCGGAAGGGATAACCACATCAACGGTGGCTGTTGGCACATTGTTATCGTCCCAGTTTGCCGGATTTGTCCAGTCAGTGCTGACGGCACCTGTCCATAATCCCGGGGTTCCCGCTACACTGATCGTGTAGTCTTCGGTTTCGCCCCAGGTGCTTACCCCACAATAATTTTGTCCCCATGTATCATTAATCCTGATCCGCAGGGTAGTGTATCCTGCATTTGCATTTGGAGGTACCGTGATGGTTCCGTTGTATGGTCCTAAACCGGATCCCAGAACAAAAGCTTCGCCGGTATCGTCAAAATCACCATCCTGATTCCAGTCTGCCCAGGCATAGCCGTCATCGCCCGAAAAAGCACTGCCAAGAGTAACGGTAATAGGATAGCTGGTTCCCTTGTCCATATTGGCAACCAGTCCTGTATAATCAGAAAACCCGCCCGGAGCCAGACCTGAAGTTTGATTAATACCTGCTACCGTTACATTCTGAATATACTCATAATCATTTGTTGAATGTGCATTGCAGAAAGTCAGCGGTGCCGGGGTTTCCATGCCCGAAACAATCATGGCAAAAGCTTGTTCACTATTGGTTAATGTTCCTTTATGGTTAATGCGAATGGTGTAATAGCCTGCTGCCGGAAACTGAATGTTCACTGTTTCCACATTGTCCCTGAAATTGTCGCCCTTATAAGCATTTGAAGATGGTGAAGCCGGATTTAATTTCCACGGGGAATAGGTATAACCTCCGGAGGAAATAATACGTAAGTCGAGGTCATTAACAAGCATGAGGGTTGTAGGGTTCAGTGAGGCTGCCGGAGGGGTTCCGGGCACATCAGTCCAGCAAATTGTCACATTGATATCGTTTGCACCATTGCAATAATATGTATATTCAGTGGTTTGTCCGTTTTGCAGAATGGCCTCCACGATAAGGCCGCCATCGGCATTATCAAAAGCCATCAGGTCAGCGGCACCGGTAGCGTTCATCAGGCCCCAGCCATAAATGTAATCCGGACCGTTGGCAGCTCCGGCTTCGTTTGCAGTATTTATTGCCAGCCCTTTTAGTGCGGCTGCACTCATATACCCCATGTTCAGGCTTTCGTAATAATCCTGCAACAATGCAAGGGTTCCTGTTACACTTGGTGTTGACATTGACGTGCCATCCAGGTAAATATAACTGCTTGTGGATCCATCACCGGTTGAATATACGCCAACGCCATTGGCTACAATGTCGGGTTTTATCCGTCCGTCGTCGGTAGGGCCCCAACTACTGAAGCTGCTCATAACTACATCGGCAGGGATGGTATACCCCCCCGGAATATCATCAACGGCTCCAACTGTAAGTACGTTTTTCGCAACGCCTTTCTGGTCAATGCAATCATAACCGTCGCTTCCTCCGTCAGGATCGCGACTGTCTGTACTACAAACCCAGGAACTGCCACCCCAAACATAGTGTCCGCCGGAATAGCTATCGTTCCGGTCATTGCCCGCTGATTTACACAGTAAAAAACCGGGGGCATCAAAGGCAATCTGGTCAAGGTCTTGTGAGGATGCATCGTAAAACCCAAAAAGGTAATCCTCGGTTGAACTGATGGAAGTGTTTCCGTACCAATATAAATCCGGAGAATTATAGATCCATCCACGGGTCCAACCGTAAGAAGCGTTGGCCACAGTTAGTCCTCCGGCAGCTGCAGTTGCCATTTCCGATACGTCGTTGTTCCAGTCCCATGCATTCAGGTTGGCTTCGTAAGCTCCCCCCTGGGCGGCAGCATTCTGACCTTGTGCCACAATGGTACCGGCAACATGGGTTGAGTGGAAATGTGTTGAACCCGGTGTATCCATTTGGGTTACCCGCCCGTCAAACTCCTGGTGGGTGGTCAAAACCCCGCCTCCATCCCATTCGCCTGCGGTAAAGCCGGCCCCTGTTAAGTTGTAGCCAGAGGAGCCGCCAACCCATAAGTCATCGGTGTTGATGGTACGGGCTGCATTTAGGTTGTGGGTGGTAAAGTACTGAGGCATTCCGAAAGGGTCAACGTATTGCAATTCCATAATAATGCTATCCGTATCTTTCCGTATAAACCATCCTTTATCTTTGGCAATTCGTTCGGCTTCGGCCCGCTGCTTTGCATACTTAATGCTCAACTTTTCAGCCAGTTCGGTCAGTTTCTTTTTATTTGTGTTGTTTTGTTGGGTAATAACACGTTGTTGTGCTTGAAGCGTAAGTATTCCTGTGAGTATTAAACATACTGACAAAGTAACTAGTTTTTTCATCTGAATTGTATATTTAGGTTATTTGCTTTATTGGCAAAATTATATCCAAACAATAATGAATAACAATAACAGGCTTTTTTTCAGGCAAGAATCTTGTCATTTGATTCTTGCCTGTTAGGGTAAGAAGAATTTTAAAATATCAACCTGCAATGTTTTGTTAAACTAAATCAGTTTTTAATGTTTTACAAAAAAAAAAAAAATATTTGAATTTTCCAAGAAAGATGTTTAATATCATAAATCTTAATGTGCAATTGATAGGGTAATATTTCCTGTTTTTTAGCGGAACCCTGAATTGTTTATCCGCCATTTTCGACAAACAGCGTATTTCATTAATTATCATTAGGGGATTTCTATTAATGTGAGGTAGTCATCTGAAATATCTTCTGTGTCAATTTCCAGATGCCGTACATCAGATAAACAGTCATCGGCCTCAAGGTCGAGGCCGGTGATTCCGTCATCGGATGAGATTTTTGCCAAATAAAACAATCCCGTAGTGCCTATGCTTTGCAACCGCCATTGCCTTTGCGAAGCTATGGCGGAGCATGGTTAAGCTTTATGCGAAGCGTAAAAGCATACGTACGTGACCAGAAACAAGATACTAATTATTTTCCTGCTTCAAAATGTTCATCACGGGCCGGAATTCGTTTTTGATGGTTTCCCAATTTTCGGGATGGGTTTTTATGAGGTTGTTGATTTTCCCCCGGTGGTTGTAAAGGGCATCGGAAATGGCAGGTGCCGAAATGGGAACAGGGCAGGCAGCCCCCACATTGGTACCTGTCATTTTCAGGTGCTTGCTTTTTACCTGCAAGGCAGCTTTTTCCAGTTTGTCGAGCAAGGCCAGGGTCTTGGCGTATTTGTCTTCCCGCGCCACTTCGGTTTTGGTTTCCATCTTTCCTCCGGTCGCCGTGTCAAGATGGATGTGCCATTCCGAGATCTCAATTTCGCCCTGCACGCCAAAGTACAGGTTGTCAACATAAGAAACGGTTTCAGCAATAATCCTTTCGAGGTTTTTCAGGTCGCCTTTGTACTTTTTGATCTTGTTGAGTGCCCCGGGAGTAAAAACATATTTCTTACTGTTTTTTGCTGACCAGTCATGTATATAATTCTGACAAAGCTTTATAAGGCTCAACCCGTAATTGTCCTTGGTGCGTTCCAGTTCCTGTTTTAGGTTTTCGGTAATGGCAATCACTTGCCGTGTCCTAAAATTGGCAGATTTTAAAACCTCCCGATCTTCATTTTGCCCATTGATAAAAGTCTTGATCGTATTGAAAAGCAAAAAAGCAATAATACTTTTATTGTCCGTGGTTAAAGGGTTTACCGTATTGGTAACCCCAAAGTTGCTGGGGTTTTCGTTCAGGAAAAGAAAGACAAGGTCTTTCAATTGGTTCAGTTCGTCGGGAACACGGATGAGCAGAACAATGTTCTGCAATTCCGAGAAAATATCAATGGAAAGCTTGTTGTTTTCTTTTTTAATATCAAAAGGGAGGCTTTGTTCGCTTAACCACGAAAAAGGGCTTTTCTCCTCCATATACCGCTGGAGTGATGGAAGGGCCGTGTCAATGTTCAACTCCCTTGTGGTATATCCCCCATTGTCATTATCTGTCAAAATCCCTGTAATCCTCTTTTTTGAACTATCGAAATGCACGGTAACCATCTTCTTTATGCCAGGCATAATATCAGGGATTATTCCATGCAGTTTTTCAATAGGGTGATATATAAAGGAGAAAGGCCTCAAAGTTTTTTAAGCAAAAGTACAAATAATATTAAGCAAAAAGCAAATTTAGTTAAGGAAATAATTAAGGGCTTAATAATCCTGTTAAGCTTAAGCATTTCATATATAGGTGGCTTAATAGAGGGCTTAATTGTTGGAATCAGTCTTAATAAGCTTGACAACCAGCAGTTCCAAAGTGTATTTTTGCTGCTGATTTTAACAGTAATCGTGTTGGAATAAATTAATCCAGTCCTAAATAATTAAGCAATAATCAATCATGAGAAATGAAATCTATGAAAAAATAAGCCAGAGCCGAAAACGCTATTTAGCAGAGCTTAACCAGAAAAACCATCAAAATGAAGTCCCCGAAGAAAAACCTCTTGAACCTTTCAAAAAGCCAAAGTCAAAATCAAAGGCCGATATCGAATCAATGAATTTTCAATTAATGGAATACTGGCGATCGGTAGAACCAAATTGGGGGATTTCAGCAAAACTCAAGGAAGCTTTCCAAAGGACGCGATTTGAAGGGTTTAATGAAAAACTCGGTAAATTGGCAACCGGGCTTAAAAGGAAACTAAGAAAGGCAAATCAAAGGTTTTCTTCAAGCTCGGATAAATTCGTGGAGAGTTTCGTGATTTATTCCAACCGGATTTTTGAGGACAGGTATGAAAGTGTCGATCCTGAAAAGCCAGATATGAACGGACTCACATTGCAAACAGCTTCTTCAAGGCAAATGGTTTGGGAATTTGAGGATACGTGCAAAGACCAGGAATTTCTTCCCCCGTTTTCCGAAAGCCAGCTTGGATATTTCCTGAAAAAAATAGAGAATACCTTTATCAAGACATGGAAACACTTTCGGTTTTCCATTGAATTTGATGGTGCCAGCCTGGAATATGTGGATGAGGTTGGAATTGAACCTATGTATGATGAAGGAAAAAAAATTGATTTCGTCCAAATATCCAAAGCGAAAGACACCATCCCTATTGTATCCATGAGGGATGATATTGGGGATCAGGCCAAAGAAAATGGAAGGAACTTCCAAAATGGATTATCTGGGTTAAGACGAACAAAGCAGTTTTTCAAAAAAACGGAACATTCGTTGTTTTCTACTGGCGAGAAGATAATGGGACAGCTATGGTTGGACAGGTCTATTGGTTCTGTTTTAAAACCGCCACTTAAAATAGTACATAAAAAAAGCCCTGCAACAAGGTTACAGGGCCTTAAATCATAAGAAGTGTTGCTTAGTTGATCCTCATTTTGTAGAATGACCTGTAAACAAAGTAAAGTGCAACGGCAAGGAATGCCAATCCAAAATAAGGTGCCATATCCCTGAAACTTTCAGAAATAGAAATTTCCATTGCAAGTAAACCAAAGAGTGTGGTAAATTTGATTACCGGGTTCAACGCAACAGAAGACGTATCTTTGTAAGGGTCGCCAACCGTATCGCCTACGATAGAGGCATCGTGCAAAGGTGTCCCTTTTTCCTGCATATCCACTTCAATCACTTTCTTGGCATTGTCCCATGAGCCACCGGCATTTGCCATAAATATGGCCTGGTAAAGCCCAAAGAACGCAATCGAGATCAGGTAACTGATAAACATCGAAACCGGTGCATTGGAAGTGGACGGGGCCGAAAGGAAGGCAAATGCAAGTGCAAAAGAAAACAGGGCAATGAAGATGTTCCACATTCCCTTTTGGGCATATATCGTACAAATTTTCACAACCGCCTTGGACTTTTCAATGTCAGCTTTTTTAGGTGCGTTCGGATCCAGGTTGATGTGGTCCTTTATATAGTCGGTAGCCCTTGCTGCACCTGTGGTAACAGCTTGAATGGAAGCTCCGGTGAACCAATAGATGACCGCACCGCCCAATAAGAAACCTAGGACAGTATATGGGTTGAGCAAATTCAGGATTTCCTCAGGTTTGATCATGAGGGTACGTTCGATTACAAGGATAAGGGAGAAGATCATGGTTGTGGCCCCCACAACGGCAGTACCGATCAATACGGGTTTTGCCGTGGCTTTAAAAGTATTTCCCGCTCCATCGTTTGCTTCAAGATAATACTTCGATTTCTCAAAGTCAGGGGTAAAACCAAAGTCCCTTTCAATTTCGGGGGTTACTTCTTTTTGGTTTTCCTCGATCAATGACAATTCATAAATGGACTGGGCATTATCGGTCACCGGCCCATAGCTGTCAACAGCAATGGTAACGGGGCCCATTCCAAGGAAGCCAAAGGCAACCAGGCCAAAAGCAAAAATGGATGGGTAGATCATGAATTCCTCCAGTCCGAAAGTACTTGCATAATACCCGATGAACATCAAAAGGAAGAAGACCATTCCTTGCCAGAAAGCACTGAAGTTACCTGCCACCAGTCCTGAAAGGATATTGAGCGAAGCACCCCCTTTTTTTGAGGCTTCAACAACTTCCTTGACATGTATTGAATTAGGACTTGTGAAAAGTTTTGTGAATTCAGGGATCAAGGCTGCCCCAAGTGTACCCGCGCTGATAATTACAGAAAGGGTGATCCAGAGATCATGCGGCATATCGCCGATCATAAAATAACTGGCTGCAAAGGTTACGAAAATGGATAAAATGGATGTGATCCAAACCAGTGAGGTCAATGGTTTTTCAAAATCAAGGTCTTCAGCATTGCTGTATTTTGCATTGGTAATAGCACCGTTGATCCAGAAAGATACGATGGATGTAATGACCATTAAAATACGCATCACAAAAATCCAGGTAAGCAATAATACCTGGTTTTCTTCCCAGCTCGTACCTTTGGTTACGGCCAAAACAATAAAAGAAATCAAAGCAACGCCTGTTACCCCGTATGTTTCAAATCCATCTGCCGTAGGGCCAACGCTATCACCGGCATTGTCACCAACACAGTCGGCAATTGTTCCCGGGTTCCTTGGGTCGTCTTCACCAATCTTGAAGATCACTTTCATCAAGTCAGATCCAATATCAGCGATTTTTGTAAAGATACCACCTGCAATCCTCAAAGCCGAAGCCCCGAGTGATTCGCCAATAGCAAACCCGATGAAACTGGCACCGGCATATTCCCCCGGTACGAACATCAGGATGACCAGCATCATGGTAAGTTCGAGCGAAATCAAAACCACCCCGATGCTCATCCCTGCGTTCAGCGGGATGTTCAGCAGTTTAATGGGCTTTTTCTCAAGGGAGGCAAAAGCCATCCGCGCATTGGCATAAGTGTTCATACGGATGCCAAACCAGGCAACACTGTATGAACCAAGGATACCAAGGATCGTCCATCCAAGGATCATCATAACACCCCCTAAACCAAATCCTTCGGACAGGAAACCAAAGTAGAAAGCAACGGCACTTCCGATGAAAAGGAAGAGGATAGCCAGGAATTTACCTTGTTGGATCAGGTATGTCTTGCCTGTTTCGTAAATCACGTATGCCACATCCAGCATGGATTGATGGGCCCTGATTTTCTTGACTTTCACAAACTGGTACAGCCCGAACATAAATCCGGCGATGGTTATCAGAAAGCCCCAATAGAGAATTGATTCCTCCATTATCCCCTTGGGGATTACCAGATCGGCTTCACTGGCAAAAGAAAAAACCGGTAACATTATTACCGACAAAATGGATAAAATTCGTTTCATGTTTTTTGTTTTTTTTATTAGAAGGCACAAAAATAGAAAGTATTTCAATAAAAGCAAGAGATACTTATTAAGAGCCTTGGTGATATTTGTCATTACTTGAAAATTATTCGTTTTATTTGACCGGGTCGAAAAAAATCGCAACCCTAACATTTTGTAAACCAGGTTGTAGTTGATTATATAAAGCAGACCTGCAATGATTTTTCTGCGAAACTATGTTGCTGGAAACAAAATATCAAAAAAGGATTGTTGATAAAAAATTAAATTAATTGGGATAAACAGCTTTGCAAATTGAAAATATTAATACTTTTATCTGCGATTCACAGGACAATAAATTGAAGGGATAATTTGATGGAAAAAATCAAGCTTGAAATAATAGGAATGTCGTACAGCCAGTCACAAAGCGGTGCCTATGCGCTTATACTTGGCGAAGAAGGGGGAAAGCGGAGGTTGCCGATAATAATAGGTGGTTTTGAGGCCCAGGCGATTGCCATTGAACTGGAGAAAATGCAGCCCACAAGGCCATTGACCCATGACCTGTTCAGGAGTTTTGCCGAAACTTTCCATATTACCATCCAGGAAGTGATCATCAATAAATTCATCGAAGGGGTTTTTCATGCAGAGCTGGTTTGTTTGGACGGGAAAACTGAATACCGGATCGATGCCCGTACATCGGATGCCGTTGCCTTGTCGCTTAGGTTCCATTGCCCTGTTTATACCTATGAAAAAATAATGTCGGCAGCCGGGATTGTGATGGACGAAAAGGATGAAGGAGGGAAGTAAACCAAAAAAGAAGGGCATTCCGAGGAAAATATCTATGGGAAGTACTCGATAAACGAGTTAAAGAAACTCCTTCAAAAAACCATCGAAAACGAAGAATATGAAAAAGCCTCCCAAATCAGGGACGAAATAAACCGGAGAAAAGAAACATAAACCCCGGTTTTGAAATTAAGCAAAAACCTTGCGAATAGAATCCCAGTTCTTATTATGAGTATTTTGATGAGTTGGCAGTTTGCAATTGGCAAAATGCATTTTGAACTTAAATTGCAGTAGAAATTAAAATCACCCTAAAATGAAAAGGTACTTGCCGTTTTTAATCTCAATAATATTAATCGTATTGATCCCTTTTATCGTGCCCCAACCGGGAGCCCGCGAATTGCAGGCCGATCCTGCCGTTTCGGTAATAGCTGCAGGTGATGTGGCCGCGGTTTCGGGTGTTGCAACGGAAAACGCAGCCATCGTGCCCGGGCCCCTTGGGAAATCGTTTAGTTTGATTACGATATTACGCGGGTTGTTGGGGATGCTTGTCCTTATCGGGATAGCTTTTCTTTTCAGCAATAACCGCAAGGCCATTTCCTGGAAAGTGGTGGGCGTGGGCCTTAGCATACAGTTGCTGTTGGCAATAGGTGTTTTGCAGATACCCTTTGTGCAAGCCTTTTTTGAATTTATCGGGAAAATATTTGTCAAGATACTGGAGTTCACCAATGCGGGCACCGACTTCCTTTTCCATTCCTTTGTAACGGGCCAGATCGAAATGCCCCTTATCAATTTTGCGGTTACCATTTTACCGACCATCATCTTTTTCTCTGCATTGACGAGTGTGTTGTTTTACCTCGGGATTATCCAGAAAGTGGTTTGGGCACTCGCCTGGGTAATGACGAAATTGATGAAACTGTCGGGTGCCGAGAGCCTTTCGGTCGCAGGGAATATTTTCCTTGGCCAAACGGAATCGCCCCTTATGATCAAGGCCTATCTTGAGAAAATGAACAAATCGGAAATCCTTTTGGTCATGGCCGGTGGGATGGCCACATTGGCCGGTGGGGTTTTGGCCGTATATATCAAGGTGTTGGGCGGTGGCGATCCCGTGCAGGAACTCCTCTATGCAAAACATTTGCTGGCCGCTTCCATTATGGCCGCCCCCGGGGTTATCGTTATTTCTAAGATCCTTGTTCCGCAAACCGAGCCCATCGACAGCAACACAAAAATCCCAAAGGACAAAATAGGGAAGAATATCCTGGATGCCATTTCCAACGGAACCACAGAAGGCCTGAAACTGGCCGTGAACGTGGGCGCCATGTTGTTGGTTTTTATCGCCTTTATCGCATTTGCCAATTACCTGTTTTTCCTCCTGGGCTCATTTACCCACTTGAACGCTTCCATTGCAAGCTTTACAAACGGGCAATTCAAAGAACTTTCCTTACAGTTTATCCTTGGATATACCTTTGCCCCTTTGATGTGGCTGCTGGGCGTTGCTTCCGAGGATGTGACACTGGTTGGAAGGATTTTGGGCGAGAAAATCATCATGACCGAATTCATCGGTTACATCAGCCTTGCCGAAATGAAGGATGCCGGGGCCTTTGCCCACGAAAAATCCATCATCATGGGGACTTATATGTTGTGCGGCTTTGCCAACTTCGCTTCCATCGGGATACAGATAGGCGGGATTGGTTCCCTCGCCCCCGGAAAACGCCTTCTCCTTTCCCAATACGGTTTTAAGGCCCTGCTTGCCGGAACCCTTGCTTCTTTGTTATCAGCAACTATTGTTGGGATGATATTGGGGTAGTGGGATGTATATAATTTGGGTGTGTAGATGATGTGCAAATAAATGTAATATTACATTTACATAATTGTTACCTTGCATATTGAGAAAAAGAAAAGAGAACAGCAATAATATAAATTTTGTACCTTTGGATTAAATATTAAATACAATGTTGACAAAAACGATACTTAAAAAACAAATTGAAAAATTTCCGGAAGAATTTTCCCTTGATGAGTTGATTGAATATTTAATTTTAATGGAAAAGATTGAAACTGGGAACAGTCAATCAGAAAAAGGAGAAGTAATCTCAGAAGTTGAAATGGAAAATGAAATTGAAAAATGGTTCGAATAAATTGGACATTTCAAGCAAAAGACGACTTAAAAGCAATCGCTGAATATATCTCAAAAGATTCTAAGCGTTATGCAAAACTTCAAGTAATCAGACTTAAAAATCGGACAAGAGTATTAAAAACTCAGATTCGTTTAGGAAAGATTGTACCTGAAATCAGTAGAGAAAATATTGGAGAACTAATTGAAGGGAGTTATAGGATCATTTATAAAATAGTTGAAGATAATCAAATTGATATTTTGACAATTCATCATTCTGCAAGAGACTTGGCAAGAAGAAAAATAGAATAAATGCGCAAGGTAACACGCAATATAAAAAATTGGGCAGAAAGTGCTAAAAATGAACGTCCTAACATTAAATAAACTGTGTAGTAAATTGAAAGTTTGGTGTTCCAAAACGCCCAACTTTTCATATTGCCACCGTTGGGGCATGCTCAATATAATACACTGAAAAAAAACTTGAACCATTTAGTTTCCCTTAATGAAACTTTTGTATTTTTGTACCCTAAATGAAAGTTAGGTTAATTAAAAAGCAAACCATTGAAGATTGCATTGAGAAAAATGCTCAAAGTAAGACATCTTTTGAA
>JAJRTT010000245.1 GCA_024278155.1 Bacteroidota bacterium
GCAAGGTAATCCCAACGTATGTTCAACAGATAGTTGTTGTTCAGTAATGAGCTTGTCCCGTTTATTGGGAGGACAGCCAGTAGGAAAAGGATTGTTAGGTATGTGAAGAGAACTGTTTTCAAGTGGTTGTTTTGTTGATCTTTGTTTGTTGTTATCCGGTTCAACGAGAAACTCAAAACAAGAAACAATTACATCTTTGCATTTAAATTATCCCCATACTACTTATAATAAAACAATTGTGATTGAAACGATAAGATATTGCCCGATGTTTTTTTTCATACCACTCACAATTTATTTGACTACCTGTAAAGTCTCATTTCAGATTACTGAAGTACCATTCACAAGCTTTCTCAAATCCTTTCCTTGCATCAAATTCCGGATTGTAACCGAGAACGCTTTTCCCTTTTTCGATGGATGCCAGGGAGTGGGGGATGTCGCCTTGCCTGTTGGGCCCATGTATGGGTTTTGCCTTTGCTATTTCCGGGTCAAACTTTGCAAGGTTTGAGCGCAGCGCATCGTAAAGTTCCAAAAGTGTTGTGTTTCCCCCAAAAGCTACATTAAATACCTCATAAACAATATCGGGTGTTTCCCCATCTTTAAAATAGAGTTTCAGGTTTTCCAGTATTACATCTTTAGGTGTAATGGCAGCCAGTTCGTTGGCTTGTATCACATTTTCGATGTAGGTAAAGTCGCGGCTGTAAGATCCGTCTCCATTTATGATGGGGGATTCATGGTTTATCATTTTCTTTACCCAAAGGGGGATAACGGCAGCATAGGCACCGTTGGGGTCCTGTCGTTTCCCGAAAACATTGAAATACCGCAGGCCAATGGTCTCCATGCCATAGAGTTCGCTGTAAACTTTGGCAAAGTATTCATTTACCACTTTGGTAATCGCATAAGGGCTAAGTGGCCGGCCAATTTTTTCTTCTACCTTGGGCAGCTCTTTGGAGTCGCCATAGGTCGAGGAGCTGGCGGCATAGATGAAGCGTTTCACTTCCTCGTCACGTGCAGCGGTGAGCATGTTCAGGAACCCATCGATATTAACGGAGTTTGTGGTCACCGGGTCTTTGATGGAGCGGGGCACACTACCTAAAGCGGCTTCGTGAAAAACATACTCACAATCCCGGACGGTTTTCTTGCAGGTATCCAAATCCCGTATATCGCCTTCGACAAATTGAAAGTTTGGGTTTCTTAAGAATTCAGTAATGTTTTTTCTATGGCCGGTACTTAGGTTATCAAGACAGACTACCTCGTTCCCATTTTGCAGGAAATATTCGATCATATTGGAACCGATGAAGCCTGCCCCACCTGTTATTAATATTTTGCTGTTTTTTAGTTTAGTCACTTTTTTTGTTTGTTGTTTGTTGTTTTTTGTTTGTTGTTTGTTGTTCTTTGTTTGTTGTTATCCGGTTTAACGAGAAACTCAAATCAAGAAACAATTACATCTTTGCAGTCAAAGTTTGCACTTTTGATATGGCTTTTATTGTTGAGATAAAAAATACGGATGTTCGGTTTGTTTCTGTATTGCTCGATAACATTTCGGCTGTTGTCAGTGGAACTGTCATCAATTATTAATAGTTCAAAATCTTTATAGGTTTGTGCCAAAACGCTTTCAATGCTTTGTTTGAGGTATTTGGCGTAGTTGTGGTTGGTTATATAAATTGTTATCCGCGGATTGTACGGATTTGCACGGATTGTTACTATGTCCACGGATTGCACTGGTTTTTACGGGTATCTTTTTGTTTTATCGTTTGTTGTTCGTTGTTGTTTATTGGAAGATTGTAAATCTCAATCAATTGCAATTGCTGTTTCGCAAAGAAATCCTTGAATTTCCTTTTGTGTTGGTGGGTTGGATATTACATAATCCACCTCCTCTGTATAGTCAATATCTTCAAAGAAACACAATTGTGCACGAAATAATTTTTCTGAAAATAAATCACCATAAATCAGGGTAGCTTGATGAATAATATTATTGATACCGCGATGATTTTTCATAATAAAATACAGGTCAACGTAATCTTTCCATTTTGACCTTCTGCCTAAAGCAAAAGCTTTCATTGCAGCAAGTTGAAGTAAATCGGGGAGTTTAATAAAATTTTCAAATTTACAATCCGGGGCTATACCATAAGGGTATTCAAAAAAGGTAAATTTAACGTTATTGATGACCAGGTTAAGCTGTTCTTCAACCCTTCTACTTACCACATACGAATAATTATTTCGGGTGATTTTATCAATGATTTTGTTGATCCTTAAACTTTTTGCCTTGAACAAATCAAAATCAATGGATCTTCGATGTCCAATGTGCAAGGCAATGGCTGTTCCGCCAACGAGATAAAACTCCCTCTTAAACTGTTTAACCAAAGGTAATAATTCAATTTGGGCCTTATCGAGGATTTCCCTGTGCATGTTCCTTTAAATAAAGATTGAAAAAATTATAGATTTCAGGATAATAATTACCCTTTTTCCTTCCCTTTGCATTCTTTAAAACCTTGTACGATTCATTATAACCCAATAACTTGATTATCTTCAAACAGTCTTGCAATGTTCCATAATTTAATACGGATTCCAATAATAAATTTTTGCTGATCCCACTTTTCTTATCCTTTGGTATATACCAAAAAAGGGCTGGGTTGTTGTTTATAAAAATGTTTATTTCGTTGTTCAAGGTTTTTTATTTGCTGTTGCTTGTTCTTTGTTCTTTGTTTGTTGTTCAACAATGAGCCAGAAACCCCAAACAAGGAAATTGTTGTTGTTTATATTTGATCTTTAATCTTAGCGTATTTCCCAATGCCCGTCTTTCCGTCCACCTTGCCTAATAATTCTTTTCTCTGCTTTCAGTTTCTCAATATCCCTTTTTATGGTTTTACCACTTACATTGCATTTATCGGCAATTTGAGAAATAGTTATATTTGAATTTGCTTTTGCTTTTATAAGTTTCAGGGTAAAATCTATTCTGCTTTCTTTAGGGACATCTTTAGGGACATGAACAGATGTTTTTTGTTCATTGTACTCTAAATTAACAATGAAACCATTGCCCATTTCCCTATATTGAAAAACCAGGGTTGGGTTTTCCATGATTTATATGGTTTTTAGGATATTGTTACTGCTTCCCAATCCCCCTAACGATAAACCCGATTTTTCTCAAGTCTTCATGGTCCAGGATATTCCTCCCGTCAAAAACAAAGGCCGGTTTTTTCATTGAACTGTAAATCTTTTGCCAATCATAGGTTTTAAATTCGTCCCATTCCGTAATTACCGCAATTGCATGGGAGTCCTTTGCGGCTTCATAAGGATCTGTTTCAAAATTCAATGCCTTTTCGTTTTCTTCTTCGCTACGGGTATCGAGGTAGTTCATGTCCTCGATCATGCGGGCATACTTGACCTTTGGGTCATATACGGTGATAACGGCTTGTTCCTCTATCAGTTTGTCCGCAATTTCGATTGCAGCGGATTCCCGCGTATCGTTGGTGTCTTTTTTAAAGGCCCACCCGAAGAAGGCAATGTCTTTCCCCGAAACGGTATTGAACAAAGCGGTCACGATATTTTCGGCAAAGCGCTGTTTCTGGTAATCGTTAATTTTGATCACCTGTTCCCAGTAATCGCCAGCTTCCTGTAAACCAAAATGGCGGCAGAGGTAAACCAGGTTCAATATATCTTTTTTAAAGCAGGAACCCCCAAACCCAACGGAGGATTTAAGGAATTTGGAACCTATCCGGCTATCGGCCCCAATGGCTTTGGCCACTTCGTCCACATTGGCCCCTGTTTTTTCACAAAGTGCCGAGATGGCGTTTATGGAAGAAATCCGTTGGGCCAGAAAGGCATTGGCCGTTAATTTGGAAAGTTCAGACGACCAGATATTGGTGGAAATAATCCGTTCCTTTGGGAGCCAAGCCTCATAGATTGCTGAAAGTGATTGAATGGCTTTTTGCCCTGCTTCTGTTTCTTCACCTCCGATCAAGACCCTGTCGGCATTCAGGAGGTCATTGATTGCAGTCCCTTCGGCAAGGAATTCGGGGTTTGACAAGACACTGAAACTGATGTTGCTTTGCTGTGCGGCAAAAATCTTTTTAATGGACGAGGCCGTCCGCACCGGCAAAGTTGATTTTTCCACAACGATTTTGTCCCGTGTGGCCCCTTTCCCGATTTGCCTTGCACAGAGTTCAACATATTTTAAATCGGCTGCCATCCCTTTTCCAATGCCGTAGGATTTTGTCGGGGTGTTCACAGAAATGAAAATCATTTCCGCATCGCGGATGGCCTGGTCCACATCGGTTGAGAAAAACAGGTTTTTCCCCCTTACTTCCTGTATGATTTCACTCAATCCCGGTTCATATACAGGCAGGTCGTCCATGTTATCGGAATTCCATAAAGCGATTTTTTCCGGGTTCATGTCCACAACATTGATCCTGATATGTGGGTTTTTAAGTGCAATGACCGCCATTGTGGGGCCGCCTACATAACCTGCACCAATACAACTGATTGTTTTGATTTTTGTCATTGCTAAATTATTTGTTGTGGAACTTCTCTCTTTTTTCACTGGGGAAATTGCACAGCTTCGCCCCGTCAGTCACAGGATTATTTTGGATCCCGAACTGAAAACTTTGTGTTTCAACCATTTGTCCTGACCGGCGAAAATTCCCCGATCCTTAGCTTTTCTCGTTTTCCCAGAGTATCAGAAACTCCGATTTGTCTTTGTTCTCAATGTATGCGCCAAAATCACTTTTATTAAAAACAAGATACCGGACTTTTCGTTTTATAATTGTTTCCACTTTGTCGATCAGGCTGATAAGATATTCCATGTTCAATTCTTCGCTAATGAATATCAGGTCAATGATCTGATTGTTTTTCCCTTTGGCAAAATCACCGACAACATATACCCTGTCAAGGTTCCCAAGTTTCTGGATCACCCTTTTGATGATTTTATCAAAACCTATATGTTTCAGCAGGATATTATGAATGTCGGAATAAAGGGGATGTTCGGTATTGGCCCGGAAGTATTTTTTGTTCCCATCCACCTCTGTGGTGAGCAAACCGGCCTGTTCAAATTTATTGAGCTCGAGACGGATGGAATTGGTGGATTCGCCGAACTCAGTTTCCAGGCTACGGAGATAAGAGCGCGAATTGCTGTTCAGGAAAAACTTCAGCAACAGTTTTATTCGGGTCTTGGATGTTATGAGTGTGTCTAACATTGCTCAATAATGAGTAGCAAAATTACTCATTATTTATAAATAACAAGTTTTTTTTGCGATTTTTTTTTGTTCGTGCATATAGCGTGTTATCCCTTGATAATTTCAAGAAAAGACTTTGGTACAGAAAGGTAGACAGATTGTGAAATTGCTTCGATTTCGATTTTTACTTTTTGTTTGTTTTTGATGGAAATCAATCGTCCCTGTAATCCCATTAACGAACCTTTTATTACTTCCACTTTATCGCCAACGTTGAATTCTTTTATATCATCATGGGGTTCAAAGTCCTTTCCCACATATTGTTTTATGGCCTGAATCTGGTTTTCGGGAATGGCAACGGCTTTTCCTTCAAAGGTAATATACCTTACGATGCCATTTATATTCAATACATTAAAGTATTCTGATTTTTCAATATGCACGAAAATATAGGAACGGAAAAGGGGCTCCTCCACCCATTTTTTACGGTCGCTCCATTGTTTGAGTGTCTTGATCAAGGGAAGGTAAGCCTCAATCCCTACTTCGGACAAAGAGCCAAACGCTTTTTTTTCGTTGCGTGGTTTGGTATAGAGGGCGTACCAGGATTTATGGCTTTCCGATTCAGGTTTCGGGTTTTGGGTTTTTTGTTTTGGGTTTTTTGTTTCGGGTTTTTTGTTTGGGTTTTTTTGTTTCCGGCTCATATTAGGAATCTTAATATTTGGATTAATAAAGGTTTCTTTAAAATCCTCCCCCTATCCCCTCAAGTATTGTCATCAAAGCTTTAGCGTAGGCGTTCCAAGGGGGATATTACTAGCTTTTGAAAAGATTTCATTGGCTGAGAAATTGTTAAGATCAAGGCTAGTACAGCAATTCACAAATACATCATGGTATTTACATACTGTTTTTCCCTTATACTTCGTTGAAAATTTGAACCATAGCTTACTTCGTCTTCGCTCAGCATGGACTGGCCATGCTTAAAATTTTCGCCTTGTCTAAAGAAAAAAACGAGGTGAAAACAAACAGACATATTTATAAATTGACGCACTAGTGAAGTCTTAGATATTATGGGTTTATTTATGTAAATGATTAATATTTAAGGCAAGCGTAACGCCTGCCTGCCAAAGTTTCATACGGCGGACAGGCAGTTATTGACAATTTTTTGCAGCCAATGCACATTAAACAATCATCCCGACGCCCACGGTATTATTGGTTGCTTCGTCAATGACAATAAGGCTTCCCGTTTGCCTGTTCTTTCTGTAGCTGTCGAAGAAGAGGGGCTTGGTTGTCCTTAGGCTTACCCTTGCAATCTCGTTCATCTTTAAGGTGGTGCCATCATCGATACGGTTCAGGGTATTTACGTCCACTTTGTATTTAATCTCTTTAACCATACAACGTACGTCTTTCGTAGTGTGCATCAAACTGTACTTTTTCCCTGTCTGCATGGGCTGTTCGTTCATCCAGCACATCATCACGTCCAAGTCCTGGCTTACCTGTGGGACATTGTTCGATTTCACTATCATGTCGCCCCTGCTAATATCCAGGTCATCTGTAAGGCGCAAGGTAACCGACATGGGAGGGAAAGCCTCATTCAGCTCTTCTTTGTGAAAGTCAATGGATTTTATGGAAGTTTCAAAACCTGAAGGCAAAACCATCACCTTGTCACCTTTTCTGAAAACACCTCCGGCAATCCTTCCTGCATACCCCCTGTAATCATGGTATTCGTCAGATTGTGGACGGATAACATATTGTACAGGAAAACGGGGGTCGATATGGTTATAGTCGCTGCCCACATGGATATTTTCAAGGATATACCGTAATGTTCCACCCTGGTACCAGGGCATATTGTTGGTTGTTTCCACAATATTGTCCCCTTTCAGGGCACTTATGGGTACATAACGAATGTCTTTTACGGCAAGTTTGGATGCAAATGAGCTGAACTGTTCCTTAATGTTTTCATAAACATCTTCACTGTAATCCACCAAATCCATTTTGTTAACACAAATGATGAGATGGGGAATTTGTAAGAGCGAAGAAATATAGGAATGACGAAATGTTTGTTCGGTAACGCCATTTCGTGCATCGATAAGGATGAGGGCAACATTGGCCGTAGAGGCTCCTGTTACCATATTGCGCGTATATTGCACATGGCCAGGAGTATCGGCAATGATGAATTTTCGTTTGGGTGTGGCAAAATAGCGGTAAGCCACATCAATGGTAATGCCTTGTTCCCTTTCCGCACGGAGCCCGTCCGTTAGCAGGGCAAGGTCCATATTTTCGTTTCCCCTTTGAATACTTGCCCTTTGAACCGCTTCCAACTGATCCTCAAAAATAGATTTACTGTCGTATAATAAGCGGCCTATCAGTGTGCTTTTTCCATCGTCCACACTTCCGGCAGTCGAAAACCGCAGGAGCTCCATATCGAGATAAGCTTTACTTGAAAAATCTTTATTGTCCATTATGTTGCTTTTTGATAAAGGTTTAAGAGCTTGCCATGTATCCATAACTATTAAGCCTTTAGTACCTTTCTGAAATTCGTAATAATATTTAAGTGATTGAATTGATCAATATTGTATTGCTTTGTGCAATTTGCCCTCTGCATTTCGCTAAAAGTAACCTTCTTTTTTCCTGTCTTCCATGGCCGATTCGCTGCGTTTGTCGTCAGCACGATCGCCCCTTTCAGTAACCCTTGTGGCAGCTATTTCCTGGATAATATCTTCAAGGTTGTCAGCTGTGGACAAGGTTACTCCCGTATTGGTAATATCACCTATTGTCCTGCACCGCACTTTTTTAACAACGACCTCTTCCGTATCCCTTTTCTTCATAAAAGGTGCATCGGCAAGCCAGGCGCCGTCACGTTTGAACACGGCCCTTTCATGTGTAAAATAGAGGCTGGGGATTTTAATGCTCTCAAGGTAAATATATTGCCAAACGTCCATTTCGGTCCAGTTGCTCAAGGGAAATACACGAAAGTGTTCCCCCATGTTTTTTTTGCCATTGAAAATATTCCAAAGCTCGGGCCTTTGGTTCTTGGGGTCCCATTGCCCAAACTCGTCCCTATGTGAAAAAAACCGCTCTTTTGCCCGTGCTTTCTCTTCATCGCGCCTTCCCCCGCCAAGGGCAGCGTCCACCTTATGTTTTTCAAGGGTATCCAGAAGGGTTTGGGTTTGCAGCAAGTTTCGGCTGGCATCAAATCCTGTCTCTTCCGCAACTTTTCCACTGTCGATGGTTTCCTGAACGGAGCCGACAATCAGCCTTGCACC
>JAJRTT010000246.1 GCA_024278155.1 Bacteroidota bacterium
AACATTATGACTGAATTCACACATCTACACGTTCATACGCAATATTCAATTCTTGATGGTGCGGCAAATATCTCCCTACTTGTCAAAAAAGCAAAGGAGATGGGGATGAAAGCCCTTGCAATTACCGACCATGGGAACATGTACGGTGTTTTGAAGTTTTTTGAAGAAGCAAAAGAGCAAGGCATAAAACCCATTATTGGATGTGAAATGTATGTGGCCAAGGAGAGCCGTTTCAAGAAAGAAAAGACAAAAGGAAAACATTACCACCACCTGATCCTTCTTGCGAAAAACAAAACCGGTTATTACAATCTGGGGCGTCTTGCTTCACTTGGATATACTGAAGGATTTTATTACAAACCCCGTATCGATAAAGAAATCCTGGAAAAATACAGCGAGGGCCTGATTGCTTCCTCCGCCTGTCTCGGAGGGGAAATCCCTGCTGAAATCCTTAACAATGATGAGGAAAAGGCCGGTGAGGCAGTACAATGGTTCAAGAGGGTTTTTGGGGACGATTATTACCTGGAACTACAAAACCATGGAATCCCTGAGCAAAAGATTGCCAATGAAGGATTACTGCGGATTGCAGAAAAAAACAACATCAAGACAATTGCGACCAACGATGTGCATTTTATCAACAAAGAAGATAAAGATGCCCATCACATCCTTATTTGCCTAAACACAGGAAAAGACGTTGACGATAAATCGGCGATGCACTATTCGGGGCAGGAATTCCTGAAATCCCCGGATGAAATGGCAGCACTTTTCCCTGGGCGCACAGAGGTAATTTCCAATACGATGGAGATAGCTGAAAAAGTGGAGGAATTTGACATTCACCAAGACATACTCCTTCCAAAGTTTCCTGTTCCTGAGGGTTTTGAAACACAGGATGATTATCTGCGCCATTTGACATACGAAGGTGCAAAGGTTTTTTATCCCGAAATCACTGACGAAATAAAGGAACGTCTTGACTTTGAACTGGACGTGATAAAAACAATGGGCTTTCCCGGTTATTTCCTCATTGTACAGGATTTGATCGCCAAAGCACGGGAAATGAATGTGGCAGTCGGTCCCGGTCGTGGATCGGCGGCTGGGTCAGCCGTGGCTTTTTGCACGGGGATAACCAGTATCGACCCCATTAAATACAATCTGCTGTTTGAAAGGTTCCTGAACCCCGATAGGGTGACCATGCCCGATATCGATATTGATTTTGACGATGAAGGCCGTGATAAAGTCCTGGACTATGTGGTCGAAAAATATGGGCAGAAACGTGTGGCCCAAATCGTAACCTTTGGGACCATGGCGGCAAAATCGGCAATCCGTGACGTGGCCCGTGTTTTAAAGCTTCCCCTTCCCGATGCCGACAGGATAGCCAAACTGGTTCCCGAACGCCCGGGAACCACATTGGAAAAAGCATTTAAGGAAGTTCCTGAGCTAAAGAAAATCGCCACTTCAGGAACCGAGCTTGAACAAAAAACCCTCAAATTTGCCAAAACCCTTGAAGGCTCTGCACGCCATACCGGAACCCATGCCTGTGGCGTTATCATTGGCCCCGATGATTTACAGAACCATGTACCGCTTGCAACCGCCAAAGATTCAACTTTAAATGTCACCCAATATGAAGGTAAATTGGTGGAATCGGTGGGGATGCTGAAAATGGACTTCCTGGGGCTGAAAACACTTTCCATCATCAAGGATGCATTGGCAAATATTGAGAAGAGGCATAAAGTAAAAATCGACATAGATAAAATCCCACTTGACGATAAAAAGACCTTTGAGCTTTACCAAAACGGAGACACCATTGGGACTTTTCAATTTGAATCGGGGGGGATGCGCAATTACCTAAAGGAGCTAAAACCTACCGGAATCGAAGACCTGATTGCCATGAACGCACTTTACCGACCGGGCCCCATGGAATTTATCCCAACATTTATCCGAAGGAAACATGGCAGGGAAAAAGTGGAATACCCCCACCCTTCCCTCGAAGAAATCCTGAAACCCACGTATGGCATTATGGTTTATCAGGAGCAAATCATGCAAACGGCCCAGATCATGGGCGGTTTCACCCTTGGAAAAGCCGATTTGCTCCGCCGGGCAATGGGAAAGAAGAAAATGGAAATAATGGAGAAGCAAAAGGTTATTTTCGTTAAAGGGGCTGAAAAGAAAGGGATCGGCAAAAAGAAAGCCGAGGATGTTTTCAATACAATGATGGAGTTTGCCAAATATGGTTTCAACCGTTCACATTCTGCGGCATATTCCCTAATTGCATACCAAACAGCTTATATAAAAGCGCATTATCCCGCCGAATATATGGCAGCCGTTTTAACGCATAATTTAAAGGACATTAAGAAGATTACTTTTTTTGTGGATGAAAGCAAAAGGAGCGGAATCAATGTTTTGGGGCCAAGCGTAAATGAGAGCGACCTCTATTTCATGGTCAACATGAAAGGGGAAATACGTTTTGGGCTTGCCGCCATTAAAAATGTGGGCGAAAATGCTGCACAATCTATTATTGAAGAGCGTGAGAAAAACGGAAATTATACCAGTATTTTTGATTTCGCAAAACGGGTGAACTTACGATCGGTAAACAAGCGAAGCTTTGAAGCCCTGGCCCAGGCCGGTGCATTCGACAGTTTTGAAGATACGCACAGGGCACAATACTTTTACAGGGAAAACACCGAAGATTCCATTTTCCTTGAAAAGGTGATCAAGTTTGCCGGGAATTACCAGGAGCGTGAGAACTCCATGCAGGCAAGTCTTTTCGGGGGAATGGACGACTTTGAGGTAAAGGATCCCGAAATGCCGGATTGCACTCACTGGACAAAAATCGAACAACTGAAAAAGGAAAAAGAGGTCACGGGTTTTTATATGTCAGGCCATCCCCTGGAGGATTTTCAGGTTGAAATGGACCATTTCTGTAATATCTCAATCAATGACATCAAGAACAATATGGCCAAGTTCAAAAACAAATCCATTGCTTTCGCCGGGACACTCACCTCCGTTGCGCACCGAACTTCCAAAAACGGCAAACCCTTTGGGACTTTTGTGATCGAGGATTTTACCGACCAACACCAGTTCATCCTTTTTTCGGAAGATTATCTAAAACTGAAACATTTCCTGGTGGAAGGCTCCAGTTTGTTCCTCAAAGGGAAAATTTCGGAACGGAGGTTCAGGGACGATTTGGAAGTACGTATCACCGATATTAAATTATTGGCCGAAATCCTTGAAAAGATGTCGAGCGAAATATTGGTAAAGCTATCGCTTGAAGCCATTACCGATGAAATTATTGCCGGCCTTTCCGATATTATAGAAACATCAAATGGGAAATGCAGGTTGAGGTTCCAAATCTCCGACCCGGAACAGGGGATTTCCATTGAGATGCCTTCAACTAAAAAACAGGTAGATGTTGCAGCATTTATCAAGAAGGTGGAAGGGATTTCCGGAATTGGGTATAAATTAACTTAATTTCAATAATAGCAATTTTTATACTGTTTTTGCATAGTTATTTCTCATATTATAAAAACTTGTCAGATGCCAAACTTTGAGTTTGACGAAAACAAAAGTTCCATCAATAAAGAAAAACATGGAATTGATTTTTTGGAAGCAAATGAATTTGATGAAAAGATTGATTCAGGGGAAGACATTTCTGATTTGTTGTTTTTTTCAAAATCGGCAAAACCCGGACAAAACCAAAAAAGGATAAATGTTGATTTTCCCGTTTGGATGATAAACCTGATGGACATGGAAGCTCGAAGAATTGGGATTACCAGGCAATCAATAATTAAAGTTTGGATAGCACAAAAACTCAAAGAAACAGCACAATGACAAATTTTCCTACCGCTTAACCGATTTTCCCATAGCAATTTACCATGAATTTAAATTCCCGGGAATGCAAGCAGATCGAATTAGACATTTAATTATAAAAAAAATGGGATTCCAAGAAAAGGGCATATCCTGAAACAGGAAATAAAAAAAGAAGTTTTTCCTTATTTTTATGTGAATTAAAATAAAAAAGGATATTTTTGACCCCATTATAAAATAATATCATAAAACAGAAAAAAATGGCTTTAGAATTCACAGACGCAAACTTTGAAGAACTCGTATTAAATTCAGAAAACCCCGTACTCGTTGACTTTTGGGCAGAATGGTGCGGCCCTTGCCGCATGGTCGGGCCCATTGTCCAGGAAATCGGACAGGATTATGAAGGGAAAGTAGTTGTTGGCAAATTGGACGTTGACAGCAATCCGGGCGTTTCGGCAAAATTCGGGATCAGGAATATTCCTACGATTTTATTTTTCAAAGGTGGTCAGGTAGTTGACAAACAAGTTGGGGCAGTTCCAAAACAAGTACTTGTGAACAAGTTGGAAGCGATAATGTAGTTGCAGGTTGCAAGTCACAGGTTTTGGGTCACTTGGCAACTATACAGCATGCAACCGGCTTTCTTTTAACTTAAATTTCAAACCTTGGCTCCTTCAATCAATCTTCATCGGTTACAACAATATGGATCACTTGAATTCATTGCCAAACAGGTAGTGGAAGGTTTTATGGTTGGCTTGCACAAAAGCCCTTTTCATGGTTTTTCGGTCGAGTTTGCCGAACACCGTTTGTATAACCAGGGCGAGTCCATTAAACATATTGATTGGAAATTGTTCGGGCGCACCGACAAACTTTTTGTAAAGCGTTACGAAGAGGAAACAAATCTACGTTGCCAGATAATCCTTGATATTTCTTCTTCCATGTATTTTCCTGTTAAGGAGAGACTTTCCATCGACGATCCAAATAAAATCACCTTTTCCGTTTATGCTGCGGCGGCCATTATATATTTGTTGAAAAAACAACGTGATGCCTTTGGGCTGAGCCTTTTCAGCGATAAAGTTGAAATCCACACCCCTTCCAAAACCAGTTCCATCCATCAAAATTACATTTACGGTGAAATGGAAAAGCTGCTTCCCCAACAAGATTCCACTATCAGGAAATCAACTTCAGCTACCACGGCCCTTCACGAAATAGCAGAAAAATTACATAAACGATCCCTCATCATCGTTTTCAGTGATATGCTGGACAGCCATGCCTCGTACGAAGAACTGCTTTCGGCCCTACAACACCTGAAACACAATAAGCATGAAGTAATCCTGTTCCATGTCCTTGATCAGCAAAAAGAGGTGGAATTTGATTTTGAGAACCGGCCCTATAAATTCGTTGACATGGAATCGGGCAGGGAAATCAAGGTAAGCCCCAATGAAGTTAAAGAGTCTTACCGCAAAAAAGTTTCAGGGGCCAAAGAGTTGCTCAAACTCAAATGTGGTCAATACAAAATTGATTTTATCGAAGCGGATATCAATAAAGGTTTTGACCAAATCCTTCTCCCCTATCTTTTGAAA
>JAJRTT010000019.1 GCA_024278155.1 Bacteroidota bacterium
ACCGATTTCCTGGTGAACGTTTTAAAAACAACCGACCTCGGCGCCACTTTCAACCACAAGGTAACCTACCATGATTCTTGTGCTGCCCTGAGGGAATACGGGATAAAAAACGAACCGCGGGAGCTGTTGAAACATGTGAAGGGACTGGAACTGATCGAGATGAAAGACACGGATGTCTGTTGTGGTTTTGGCGGCACTTTCTCGGTAAAACATGAAGCCATTTCAACCGCCATGGCCGACCAGAAAGTCCAAAATGCACTGGAAACAAAAGCGGAATATATTATTTCAACGGATTCATCCTGCCTGATGCACCAGGAAGGCTTTATCACAAAACACAATAAACCAATTAAGGTGGCGCACATTGCTGATGTGCTTGCTTCGGGTTGGTAATTCTAAATATCATGGGGAAAAAATTACTCTTTCTTACTCTTATCACAAGCCTGCTATTTTCCCCTATTTGGGTAAATTCGCAGGACAACAACGGAAAACGTAAAAAAATAGGGGTTGTCCTCAGTGGCGGCGGAGCAAAAGGCATTGCACATGTCGGGATTTTAAAGGCCTTGGAAGAGGAAGGCCTCCGTCCTGACTATATTGCCGGGACGAGCATGGGCAGTATCATTGGGGGATTGTATGCCATGGGGTATTCTGCCGATCAGCTGGACACTATTGTAAGGGCCATTGACTGGGGCCTGGTTTTATCCAATAATATCCCACTTACCTATATTTCCTATGAGGAAAAAGAGTATTACAACCGCTATCTCGTTGAATTCCCTATTGTGAAGAAAAAACTCAAGCTCCCTTCCGGTATGATCGAAGGGCAAATGCTGAGCGAGGTCTTGACCCATTTTACCTGGCCGGCCATGAAATACGACTCTTTTGATGATTTCCCTATCCCGTTCAGGTGTATTGCAACAGATGTAAGCAATGGGAAAGAAATTGTTTTTAAGGACGGCCCTTTGTCAGAAGCTTTGCGGGCGAGTATGTCGATACCAACGGTTTTTACCGCAGCCGATCTTGATACGACCCTGGCAGTGGACGGCGGGATCGTAAATAATTTCCCGGTGGAAGAACTTTTCAAAATGGGGGCGGATGTGGTTATCGGGGTCAACGTTGGGGATGGGTTCCTTCCGGCGGAAGAAATCAGTAGCATGGCGGGGATTTTAATGCAGGTTGCCATGATACCCAGCCTTGAACGGATTTCGGACCAAATAAAAATGTGCGACATTTATATTAAACCCGATTTGGAAAATTACAGCACGGGAAGCTTTGGCAGTTATTCCCAAATACTCGCCCTGGGTTATAAAGCGGGCGAAATAAACAGGCCAAAATTCAAGGCCTTGGCCAGAAAACTTCATATCCCCCCGCCAAAAGAAGCATTCAAAGGAATCCCGTATGTACCGGAACCAATAGAAATAAACAAGATTAACCTTAGGGGAAACGTCCTGGTTTCAGAAAAACTAATCCAGTCGAAACTTGGGATATTTGTCGGGGATACGGTAAACAGGGACGAAATTGAAGAAGGGGTCAGGAGGATATATGGGATAAGCAGTTTCAAAAAAGTTGTTTACCAAATAGAGCACGCCAATGGAAACAAGTACGAACTTACGGTAAAGATGCGCGAAAAGCCACCTGCCACATTAAAGGCCTCCGTCCATTATGATAATTTGTTTTCGGCGGGTATTGTCATGAACCTGACCTTACGGAACCTGATCGGAAAGTCCTCAAGAACCATCATTGTTGGTGATATTTCAAATTATCCCAAGTTAAGGTTCGAATACCTGAAATATGTTGGGGAAAAGGAAAACATAGGCTTCGATTTCCGTTATGATTTCCTCAATGAAGAAATACCTTCCTATAATGCAGGAAAAGTGGTTGACATACAAGTATCGAACGAACATACGGTGAGCATGGGGTTTATTACCACACAATCCTTGCGGCGCAGTTTTTACCTTGGGGCCGCTTATCAGATCAACAATGAGAAAGTGCGCTTTGGGAATAATTTTCCCGAAGAAATAAAAAATGTGAATTTCAAGCTGTTCAAGCTTAATTTTTCCTATTCCATAAACCAGTTGAACGACCGGAATTACCCAACAAAAGGGAGGGAATTTATAATCCTTACTGAGGCTTATTTAAAAAATAAATATACCGCCCATTTTAACAATGGGATAGATACCCTCTGGTTTAGCGGGATTGGGTTTACTGAAGATACGTTTAATGACTTCGTCAAATTCCTTACACCTGATTTATATGGGTTGGTACAATTCAAATACATGGAGATAATACCGATAACAAAAAAATTCCAGGTTATCCCGGCAGTTGGGGCAGGGGTAACATTGTCTTTGGACACGAATAAAGTTTTTAATGATTTCAGGTTTGGGGGCAATCAACTGGTTAAAATTACCGACAACCGTTTTTTCGGGCTCAATTATGGTGAGGTTTCCAACCAAAATTTCTTAAAGGCGGGCCTGTTTTTCCAAAATGTCCTTTTTGGGAACCTATATTTGAAATACGGGGGAAACCTCCTCTTGCACCACGACCATGTCCCCATTAACGATCTTGGTTCTTTCGATTTTAACGAATTCTTTGAAGAAAATTCCATTTTTGGTTATGGTGCCCAATTAACTTATAAAAGCCCCCTTGGGCCAATTAGTGGTGGGATCAGCAGAAATGCGAATGACTCTTATTTAAGGTATTATCTTGCCATTGGGTTTTCGTTCAATTATTCTGATTGATGTACCAATGCATTTCTAAATATTTTCAACAAACCCATTTGTTCAAATTTTTGCAAATCTAATTTTTATGCATTGCTAAAGTGTGTATTTTGCGTTTTTATACTTTAGCAAAGTAAATATTTCTTAAATGGAACAATACATAAAAACAATTGCTGCCGAACTGAAAATCACCGACTGGCAAGTACAGAACACCATTGAACTGTTGAACGAAGGGGCCACCGTCCCGTTCATTGCCCGTTACCGGAAAGAGGCCACCGACAGCCTCGACGAAGTTTACATCACGAAAATACGTGACCGCTTGCAACAATTGCAAGACCTTGACAAACGCCGGAAAGCCATCCTGAAATCCATTGCGGAACAAGGGCTCCTCACACCCGAACTGGAAAAACAGATCGGGGAGGTGGACAACCTTACCGACTTGGAAGACCTTTACCTTCCCTATAAGCCCAAACGGAAAACCAGGGCAAGCATCGCAAAGGCAAAAGGTTTGGAGCCCCTTGCAAAAATCATCATGTCGCAACGGAACGGCGAGGTGGAAAGCATGGCGGAAAGGTTCGTAAATACCGGGAAGGGGGTCGAAAACATCGAGGATGCCCTGAAAGGCGCAAGGGACATTATTGCCGAATGGATAAACGAGAACAAATATGCCCGAAGAAAAATAAGAAACCTGTTCCTGAAAAAAGCCACCATCGAATCTGCTATTGCCGAAGGAAAAGAAGAGGAAGGGAACAAATACCAAAACTATTTTGAATGGAAGGAATTGTTCATGCGCTCGCCCTCACACCGTGTACTCGCCATGTTCCGGGGGGAGAAGGAAGGTTTACTGAAACTGAAAATCGGCCCGCCGTAAGAAGATGCCTTCGATATCCTTGATGAACAATTTGTACGGGCCGACAACGAATCGGGCGATCAGGTTTATGAAGCTTTGATAGACAGCTATAAAAGACTGTTGCGCCCTTCCATGGAAACAGAGCTCCGCACCCTGGCCAAAGAGAAAGCGGATGAACAGGCCATACAGGTGTTTTCCGAAAACCTGAGGCAATTGTTGATGGCCGCCCCACTTGGCCAAAAAAGGGTTTTGGCCATTGATCCCGGGTTTCGTACAGGTTGCAAAGTAGTATGCCTCGATAGCCAGGGGAAATTATTGCACAATGAAACCATTTATCCACATCCACCTCAAAACGAAGTAAAACGGGCCATCAGCAAAATCCACCAACTGGCAGGGGCTTATAAAATCGAGGCCATTGCCATTGGCAACGGGACTGCGGGCCGCGAAACGGAAGCCATGTTCCGGCGTGTCCATTTCGACAAGGACATTACCGTTGTAATGGTGAACGAAAGCGGTGCTTCCATCTATTCTGCATCCAAAGTGGCACGAGAAGAATTCCCCGACTATGATGTTACTGTCCGGGGCTCGGTTTCCATTGGAAGGCGCTTAATGGACCCTTTGGCCGAATTGGTGAAAATTGACCCTCAATCAATCGGAGTAGGGCAATACCAGCACGATGTAAACCAGGCCGGCCTGTCAAAAAGCCTTGATGATACCGTTATGAGCTGTGTGAATGCCATTGGTGTGGAGGTGAATACGGCAAGCAAAGAACTGTTGTCCTATGTTTCGGGCATTGGGCCTGTTCTGGCAAAAAACATTGTTGCCTATCGCGATAAAAACGGGGCCTTCAAATCAAGGGCAGAATTAAAGAGAGTGCCCCGCCTTGGTGAAAAGGTCTTTGAGCAGGCAGCCGGTTTCTTGCGCGTGAGGGGATCGGCAAACCCTTTGGACAATTCGGCCGTCCATCCCGAAAGTTATTTTGTGGTGAAACAGATGGCGGCAAAAGTTGGATGTGGCATTAAAGATTTAATCAACAATGACGAATTGCGGAAGCAATTAAAGCCAGGGGATTTTATTTCTGATAAAACCGGATTGCCAACCGTAAAGGATATTATACAGGAACTGGCAAAGCCGGGCCGTGACCCACGGGAAAAATTCGGGGTTTTTGAATTTGCAAAAGGGATTCGGACCATTGATGACCTGGAAGAAGGGACGACCGTACCCGGAATAGTGACCAACATAACTGCCTTTGGTGCTTTTGTGGATATTGGTGTAAAAGAAAACGGGCTGATACATGTGAGCCAGATGGCCAGTGAATTTGTGAAAGACCCGCATAAATATGTGAAGTTGAACCAGAAGCTTAAAGTGAGAATCACAAAAGTCGATATCCAAAGGAAAAGGATACAATTGTCATTGAAGGATGTGGATTAGTCGATTGGGATTGATAGCTTTTTCAACAATTAAACCAAAAATCATAGTTCCAAAAAATTTATCAAAGTTTATTACGTTTGTACCCTTAAAATAAAATTTTGTCGATGAAGTTAGAGCTTACCTCATATTTATTTCTCCTTGCATCTCTTTTCATGGCCCAGCATACTTATGCCCAACGGATTAAAGGGGTCGTAATTGGTGGGGCGAACATTACGCAAGTGGACGGGGACGAGATCTATGGTTTCAACAAAGTTGGGCTGAATATGGGCCTTGCTGCAATTATGCCCTTTGGGAAAGGTTTTTCGGTGAGCATCGAAACACTTTACAGCCAAAAAGGGGCAAACCAAAAAGATCAATATAAAACCGAGGATTCGCTGGGAAATATATTGACCGGCGCCTATAAATTACAGCTCAATTACCTCGAAGTTCCCATACTTTTCCATTATACCGATCAAGATAGAATTACAATCGGTGGCGGTTTTTCGTATAGCGGCCTGGTGAGCCTGAAAGAATTTGAACACAATCAACGTGTTGAGACCACCACGCTCGCAAGCGGCGTTTACAGCAATTCGGACATAAGTGTTGTCGCCGATTTGCGTTTCAGGTTGTATAAAAGATTAAAGTTCAATATCCGGTATTCCTATTCCATGATTAAAATCCGAACGCGCGAATTCGATGATTTCCTGGGCAACACCTGGATGCGCGACCAATACAACAATGTGTTTACACTTAGGCTTTATTATGTGTTTAACGAACGTCAAAAAACAGTTCCAAAGGAATGAATGGGACAAGCTTGCAGCTTACTGGGTTTTGTGTTGTCCACATTGAGGTGCTGACAAAGGGAAACGAGCTTCTAAAACAGGGACAGTTGTTTATTGAACATTGATGATGTTCTTTCAACATATATCTTTACAACTCCTATCCCAAAACTTCCAAACATTTCTTAGCTTTGTCGCCAAACTTTCAAAAAGGATGTCAGAATATTTAAGCGAAGCTTTTTTGTTGAAGTTCCTCAAATTCGGGATTGTGGGGTTCAGTGGTGTTTTTGTGGATTTTGGGATCACTTATGCCACGAAGGAATGGTTAAAAACCCCGAAATACCTTGCAAATGCCATTGGGTTTTCGGTGGCGGCCAGCACAAATTATATCCTGAACCGCATTTGGACATTCCATAGCCATGACCCAAAGATCGCCATGGAATTTTCCCTCTTTTTTGGGATTTCCCTCATCGGATTGGGGATCAACACCCTTATCCTTTGGACACTCGTGAGCAAATTCAAGTTAAACTTTTACCTCTCCAAACTGTTCGCCATCGGAGTGGTAACAATCTGGAATTTCCTGGCCAATTATTTTATTACATTTCAATAATAATTTAGGAACGACAAGCGTGGACGCCTGTCGCATGAGTGGGGAATGGTGCAAGCGTCCACGCTTGTGGTTGCATGTGTGGGAATGGAACAAGCGTCCTCGCTTGTGATACAAACAACCAACTAATATTCGTCAACTTTTAATGGACTACTTTCACAGGCACTACTGTACAAATATTCATGATCAAATACGACAATACCAGCCCGTACCGGGTTCTGATGAATATAATTCTGCTTGACCAAAAACTGATTGGTATTTGAAATCAATATGGGTTGGTTGTTGTTTTTCCAAAATTGGTGGTTCTTATTCAATACATTCTTTTGTCCCGCATTTTCAAGCAATTTGACAATCCAATCTTTCCTGCTCTCTTCTGGATTGCTTTTAATTGCCTTATATAACTCTTTCGAGGTAAATGTTTTAAAATCACGCAAAACATTGCTTAACGTTTCCTCTCTCGAACGACAAATCAGATGAAGATGATTGCTCATTATTACATATGAATAAATCTCCAGTCCTTTTTCCCTTTTACAATATTCAAGGTTATCAATCACCAAATCCCTATAAGAAAGCCGTGTAAACACATCTATCCAATACACTACTGTCAATGTAACAAAATATGTATCGTTGGTATTAGCTGTTAGTCTCATAATAAATTCGTTTTACAATAACAAGCATGAATGCTTGTTATATCCTGTTCTATTTCAACGACAAACGCAGTTACTTTTCAATAATAATTCAACGACAAGCGTGGACGCTTGTCGCATATCGGAGAATGGAACAAGCATGGACGCTTGTTGTATTTCAGATCTAATACGTCTTCGTCATATCCGAGGGAACGGCAAGGATAAAATCGGCAGTGTTCACGGCATCTTCCGAAAGGCCGGTAATGGTATCCTGTTCAACCGTGGTGATGGTCACTATTTTCATTTCGGGGCTTTGCTGTTTTATCCACCAAACGATGCCTTCAAAGTTATCGGAATGGTAGGAACCGTTATAGTGAATGAAAGTTTCTCCCACCTCCAGGTTTTCGAGGATGAAATGTGCCATGGTAGCATCCTTTATTGCCTGGGCTTTTGGGATATTGGCCGTTACATGGCCGCCCATTCCGCCCATCATCTCGATCATATCGCTATAACACTTCACTTCGCCATCATAGTCAACGGGCAAAGGGGCAATCAATCTTTTTGCCTCGTCCGTTAAACTGTCAAGCCCTTCAAAGCCCTGTTTGTTAACCAGGGAAGCATACCTTCTCGGGATATTGGTAGCAATAAATTTCAGATGGTTTTCCTTTGCAAATTCGACCAGTGGTTTATAATCGGTTTTATAATTGTTCCACATTTTGGCTTCATCCTCAAAACTCTTTGTTTTTATTTTTCCGCCTAAATATTCATCCAAAAGCAATTGATTGTCACTCTCGAACATTTCGGCCCCCAACACAATCTTTCCATCCTTTTTATCATACAACCCCTTTGTGAGCTGCAGCTCGAACCAGTGCGCCATGGCATTGTTGTGCAATTCACCAAAGAAGACAATATCCGCTTTGGCAGCTTCTTTCACGACATTTTCAAATTTCACCTTTTTCCCCTTTGCATTGAAAAACTGAAAAGCCTGCTTATCGCCTTTCATGGCCGTAAGTGTAAAAAAGACAACTGCGATGGGCACTAAAATCTTAAATCTCATAATGTGTGGTTGTTTAGTTGGTTGATAGTTTTTTTCTGATTTTTTCATTTATTGGCGATGCTTTTCCCGAAGCATCTATTTTAACAAATACCATTTCGGTGGAACAAACACTATCTTCGGCTTCATCCGAAAACATGACACGCCTGGCCTCTATCGAAACCATTATGGAAGTTTTCCCAATATCCTCTACTTTCCCGTAAATCCGGATATGTTCCTTCACTTTTACAGGCTTTTTAAACTGGACCTCGTTAATCTTTACCGTTACCATATTGGGGGTACAACATTTGCTGGCCGCAAAATTGCCACCGGCCTCGTCCATCCATGACAACAAGGTTCCGCCGAACAAATTATCGTTTACGCCAATGTCGGATGTTTTGCAAATTTTTGTTGAAATGAGTTCCATATCGGTTTTTCCAATCAAGCCTTCAATAAAATTATTTTTTCTTTTTCAGGTTTTCCTCGTGAAACATTAACGGAAGGATATTGTCCACCCCTTCCACCACCTGCACTTTCCCTTTTTCGCCCATCATGATCAGTTTCATTTTATTTTTCGACCTGTTCTCTGTTTCTGCCATCACTTGCCTGCAGGCACCACAAGGAGCCACGGGATGATCAATTTCGAAATCATTGGCACGTGCAGTAATGGCAACGGTATTCACGGCCACATCAGGGTATTGGGAGGCAGCATAAAACAGGGCAACCCTTTCGGCACACAATCCCGAAGGATAGGCCATGTTTTCCTGGTTGTTCCCGGTAATGATTTCCCCATTTTCCAATAAAAGGGCCGCACCCACTCGAAATGTTGAATAAGGTGCATATGCAAAATCAGTTGCTTTTACCGCAAGCTCCATCAGATGTCTTTCTTGTTCAGGCAAGTCAGAAATATCATTGTATTCAAAAACGGTGACGCTTATTTTTATTTCCTGCATTTTCTATGTTTATAAGAAAAGCGAAATTACGAAAAATCTTTATTATAACACGAAATCACTTTTTACGGCCAAAAAGCAACAATGAATTCAGAAAAGCATAAAACGTAGCACCCGCCTGCGTTTCCAATGTGTCTTCGTAAAACATTGACAACAATAGGATAGAAAAAAACACAAGATATAAATAATCGTGCAGCTTGTGATCGTATAAAGCAGGAAATAACAGGGAAAACAGAAACCAAACAATCCCGATAACCCCAAATGTGACAAAAATCGCAAGATACTGATTATGGGCCCTGAACCTCCATTCCGGTGCTATATAGGATTGGTGTTCTTCATATTGTTTTTCAAATGCCCGGTCAATATCACCTGTTCCAACCCCAATCCAAAAATGTTGTTTGATAATCCCGATGGAGGCCTTCCAGAATTCAAGTCGCTGCAATAGCGAATGTCCGCCCGGGTTGCCACCACCTTTCATTACCTGGAATTCCCACAACAATTTATAAATCCTGGTTTTAAGGCTGAACTTCTTTGCGTATTCCACATTTGCAATCCCCTTTTCCACATTCCGGATATCCGCTTCGGTCAAAGATTCAACACCATTTCTGTCCTTTCGCAAACCTTTGGAGTTCAGGTAACGGATTAGCGTAAACCGCAATTGTTGCGACCTTTTGTCGGTACTGTCAAATTTGAGGGAGCTTCTTTTGTTCCAGGCCTTGCGCATTTCATAATCACAAATATAAATACCAATATGCCGACCGTTTTCCACAGGAAAATTAATGGTATCATGTAGATAGGTGTTGCCATCAGGGGTTTTTATTTCCAAACGGGCCAGGTCTTCCCGACCCGATGCGAAGTATTTTTTAACCACGATGGACAAATAGGAAAACAGGATCAATGGAACAAGGATCACAGCTGTGGCAAGTATGGTTTTTTGATGTGGGTTTTTCAATTTGGCAATCGCATAAACACATACGAAAAACCCGGTTACGGACAAGACATAAAAACCAGTAGCAGACCTGCTCAAGACCAGGAATACCAGCAACCATACACTTACCGCCACAAAAACAAGCTTTATCCCTGCTTTTTCCTTATAGTAATCAAGGGCGAAATAAACAGAAACAAAAATGGCCATGCACACATTCAAGCCAAACCGAATATGGGAAATAAAAGGGGAAATCTCCCGGATATCAATAATGTCCCTGGTCATTAAAATCCCAAAACTATAAAACGAACCTCCCACCACCGCAGCTACGTACAGCAATAACAAGACATGAAAATTCTTTTTGTTCGGGGGCTCGGTAGTTGACATGATGAAGGGGAGGAAGAAAAGGGGGAACTTTATCCGCAGGTCTTTCAGGGCGTAGTGCATATCGGATGAATAAATCAATCCAATAACATGTAGCAAATAAAATGAAATCAAAACCAATGCAGGGGTGCTGTAACGTATGCGGTCGAATTTTTTCCTGAATTTCCCCTCGACCAACCAGTTGCCAACTAACATAAATTGGGCAACACTCATCCCAAATCTCGACAAGGGAAGGCTGACAATCATCAATGCCAAAGCAAGAAAGTAAAAATCCTTATGGTATGGTTGTAGCCATTTTATCATAAAAAAATCCTTATGGGCAAAACCTGAAATCCTGTATTACTTGTTGGAAGATCCCCCATTGTGCAAGATAGCCACATAATTATCATTGGCATCAATGACACCAATTGCTTTCTTGATCCCTTTATCATCCGACAATGATGAAATAATCTTTCCTTTCTGGTAATAATAGCGCGAAACGATCTCAAAACGCAATATCTTTTTTATCTCATCCTCGTTCTTTGCAATGTCCCCTTTTTTATTCTCCTCAAACTTCTTGAAAAGGGTATCATATTCTCCCGAAATACTGTCAAAATAACCCTCATCTTCGGCGTGTTCTTTCAATTCCTCTAGCGTTTCTTCGCATTGTGTTGTATATTCGTAATCCTTATCGGAAATATAATGGATGAAGTCCTGATATATTTCATCGGTAATGACAAACTCGTCCGGTGGGGCAATTTCTTCATTCTCCAGGGCAAATTTTGTGGCAAAATCGAAAAACAAAAAATTAGTGAAAAGGCTCATGCTCAACTTGCTCATTTCATCCCTTTCACTTTTAATGTCCGGTTCAATCCCACCGCCATCGTAAACAGTCCGTCCATTTTTTGTCTTAAAGGCAGTGATCAGCGAATCAGGGACTTTCTCGGAATGGCCGCTTTTATCTTTGTGGGAATAATCTATTTCCTGGATACAGCGTCCACTCGGGATATAATACTTCGCCACAGTAATCTTCATCTGACTATTGTACGTAAGCGGGATAACATTTTGCACAAGGCCCTTTCCAAAAGTGCGTTCCCCAATGACAACGCCGCGGTCTAGATCCTGGATGGCGCCCGCAACGATTTCGGAAGCCGAGGCTGAATTGCCATCTACCAAAACCACCAACGGGATATCATTGTCAATGGCCGATTTCGCAGTTCTATATGTATGGTTTTTTGAGGCCAGTTTTCCTTTTGTCGAAACAATAACCTCGCCCTTACCCACAAATATATTCGAAATGTTAACGGCTTCCTGCAAAAGCCCACCACCATTTCCGCGCAAATCGAGGATTATCCCCTTTAAATCATGTTCGCCCTTCAGTTTCACAAAAGCATCTTTCACCTCATTTCCAGCATTCCGGGTAAAGCCCGTAAGTTTAATATAGCCCACATTATCGCTCACCATCCCATAATAAGGGATGTTGTCGATTTTTACGTTTTCCCGGACCAGTTCCAGTTCAATCGGGTCTTCATCACCAGGCCGCTCAAATTTCAAATTGACCGAAGTCCCTGCCTGGCCCTTTAAAATGGCACTTACATCGCTCGTGGATTTTCCCTTTGCAGATTTTCCATCAATTTCCAATAGGATGTCACCGGCCTTCAAGCCGGCTTTTTGTGCCGGTTTTCCTTCGTAAGGTTCCGAAATAACCACATAATCGTTCTGTTTCTGGATCAGAGCCCCAATACCTCCATATTGGCCCGTGGTAATGAACTTCACATCTTCGATTTCCGATTCGGGGATATAAACCGTATAGGGGTCAAGGGTCTTCAGCATGGCATCAATTGCTGTTTCCATAAGCTCTCCCGGCTTTACTTCATCCACATAATTAATGTTCAGCTCCTTATAGGTTGTGCTGAAAATATCGAGGTTTTTGCCTATCTCAAAATTATTGGAATTTTGGCCAATTGCCAGACTGGAAATAAATACAAAAAGGAGAAGAAGTAATCCTGAAAATTGTTTTTGCGTATCGTTCATTTTAATATAATTTAAACCGTAATGTAAAATTGTTTTTGGTTCTACTACCGTTTTAGTGGGTGAAAACTATTTCCAAATTCATTCAAACAACATATTTGTAATGCGAGAATGATTAAATGCTTGAATCGTGCAAAGTTTTGATTCCGTACGTACGGGACTATTTGTGATTCTCTTTTTATTCTCGCATTGAAACATTGAGTCATTGATGCATTTATGGGAATATTCATATAATCATATTTTTTATTTTCCAGCAAATTCACATTTTCACCTTCTGTTTTTTTAAGGAACAGGGTCATGGCCACTTCCGCCCCACGGGTTGCACGACAAAAACCGCTTGATGGCCATCCATCCACCTTTAAACGGACCGTGTTTCTTAATCGCCTCCACACCATATGTCGAACAAGTGGGCGTATATCTGCAAGAGGCAGGAAAGAATGGTGAAATTGCCCCTTGGTAAATACGAATTAACAATATAAAGAACTTACCAAGGAGTTTTCCCATATTCAGATTGTAAACGCTGTAAAACTAATAATATTTTCTGTTCTATTTCCTGATAGGAATCTATTTCTTTCGACAGATAAATGACCGAAAGTGCGCAGCTTGTATTCTTGTCGGTGAGATAATTATAAAAACCCCCTTTGTTTTGTCTCCATGCTTCCCTTATCCTGCGTTTCAGCAAATTACGGTCAACCGCGTGTTTGAAATTTCTCTTTGAAACCGAAATGAGGATTTGTGCAGGGAAACCATCTTCCAATGGAGAAGGCAGCCATACGACCTTAAATCCGGGAACGTAAAATTTTTTCCCCTTTGAAAAAAGTTGCTCAATGGTTTTTTTTCGGGATAAGCGCTCCCCTTTTTTGAAGGTATGCATATCAGCTCCCCAAACAATTAATGAAAATAAAGATTGCCAAAAAAAAGCAGAAACTACCTCTTGTTCGCTTCCTGAAGATATTCTTCAATCGCCATTGTCATCGACAAGGCAGTCTTTGTAGGTGCCGGGATATTGATTTTCAACCCTGCCTCTCTTACCGCTTTTGAGGTAGTGGGGCCAAATGCGCCTATCAACGTATGGTTCTGTTTATACTCCTCGAAATTCTTGAAAAGCGATTTCACGCCGGCAGGGCTAAAAAACACCAGCAAATCATAATCCTCGATATCCACATCGGACAAATCACTGGCAACCGTTTTATAAATTATCGCTTTGCTATAATTGATCTTATTGTCATCAAGAAGTTTAACAAGGCTCAATTTGTGGATATCGGAACAAGGCAGCAAAAACTTTTCGTTTTTATGTTTTTGGATAATTTCCAACAAATCCCTGAAATTCTGTTTCCCGCTGAAAATCTTGCGCTTCCGGTACTGCACATACTTTTGCAAATAAAAAGCAGTAGCTTCGGAAATACAAAAATATTTCATCGTATCGGGGATTTCAACGCGCATTTCCTTCGATATCCTGAAAAAATGATCGACGGCATTCCTACTGGTAAGTATGATTGCCGTATGGTCCTGGATGTAAACTTTATCTTTACGGAATTCCCTGGCAGATACTCCCTCAACCTTAATAAATTTCTTAAAGTCGATTTTCACCTTGTACTTATTTGAAAGGCTGCCATATGGAGTCTTTTCAATATCAGCTGGTGGCGGTTGCGAAACAAGAATTTTTTTTACTTTCACCTTCCTCTGTCCCTTTTTTGCTCAAAAACCCTTAAAACAGTTTTTTTATCGCTGTTAAACAAAACTTAAATTACTCATTACCAATTTAATAAAAATTAAAATTGGTAAAATTTCCAAGGCGCAAAGATATAAAAATCTATTGAATAACGAAAACTTTGTGTAAGATAATCCGGTAAATAGTTCCCGGGCAATTTTAAAAACAAATATCAGCACCCAGAAAACCAACGCGGCAAGCAACATATCTTTGGAAGGAACATAGATAGAAACCGCAATTACCGGGAAAAGCAACAGGCCGGAAACCAAATTGAAAACAAAATTCGTGAGCATGAAATCCTGAAGGACCAAGTCATTTTTAAAAGTGACCCCGACAAAATGGACGGTAATATTTTTCACAAACCATAAAATCAATACTATCAGTAGGATAATCGAAAAAAGCTTGAAACCAGTATATCCCTCCAAATAAAAATCGGAAAAATTGGTAAGCAACAAATACACCAGCATTGAAAACGAAACGAGGTAAACCACAAAAAGCGGAATGGCGACCCGCTCCCTAAAAACACCCCCTTCCCTCATCATTTGATATAAATACCTTGGGGCAACGAATGATTTCACAATCTGGTAAAGCCTAATCCTGTAATTTATCCGGGTCCATGCAAGCAAGCCCAAAAGGAGGATAAGGTGAACGCTGACCCAGTCGATATTTACATAATGATGTTCGAGGGGCACTTTTCCCTGACGTTCCAAAGTGTGTGAGTGAAAAACAGACCGGACAGCCTGTTGGGTTTTGGGCACTTCCAAAACACCTGAATCCAGGCCAACCGGATCAACAGAAAAAGCAGAACCGGCAACACCAGATAAATCAACCGGCAATTGATTATCCACCGAATCGGAATTGGTCCCACCCAATGGCCGAAGCCCCGTATTTTCAATTGAATCTTGCTGTAGCACCTGAATTTAAATGATTTGTTTTTGTGGTATGTAAATTTAGTATAAATAACAAAATTAGTCTTTTTTCTTAGGAAATTGCCCTATTTTTGTCCCGATAGCAAATTACTAACAAAAACAAACAAGCATGTTTAATTTTATAATTTTTGGCCCCCCCGGATCCGGAAAAGGTACTCAATCTATAAAAATAGCAGAAAAATATAATCTTGCCCACATCTCCACCGGGGATATTTTCAGGAAAAATATCCGGGAAAAAACGGAGCTGGGCCATAAAGTAAAAAGCATAATAGAAAGTGGGGAATTGGTTCCCGACGAACTTTTGATAGATATACTGGAGGATGCCATGAACCAACATGCAAATGTGAAAGGGTTTGTATTCGATGGTTTCCCAAGGACATGCCGGCAGGCCTCCGATTTTGACGATCTTTTGAACAAGAGAAACGAAAAAGTATCACTGGTCCTTGCACTGGACGTGGATGACAATGAGATAATCGGACGACTTTTGAAAAGGGCCGAAATGGAAGGCCGTCCCGATGACACCAAGGAAGTTATCGAAAACAGGCTAAGTGTTTACAATAAACAAACACAACCGCTGATCAAGTTTTATACAAAACAAAATAAATTCACCTCTGTTAGTGGCATAGGTAGTGTTGAAGATATATTCAACAGCATCTGTGCAGTAATCGATTCACTTTAGACATTGTCTTTCCCATTTTGA
>JAJRTT010000247.1 GCA_024278155.1 Bacteroidota bacterium
ATAGCTTTTAAAGATTACCCCGAAATTAAGCCTTTTTTGGCTCTTTTTGGGGTTTTCCTTTTAAACTTATCAACGGCTTATGTTGATATCATTGGCCTTGGGGTATTACTGAATGTCCCTAACTATATCCTCAATTTTTATTTCCATTGCACTTTCCAGATCAAGCATGGCATTAATGAGAAAGACAGATTTAAAACCCATAATGTCCGGTAACCCTATACTACCTTCTGAAATCCTACCTTTATCCAAAAGGCTTTGCCGCATGGTCCCTTTCAATAAAGGTTTGGCTGGAGTAACATAACTATTGCCATCAAAAAAAACGACATTGGAGAAAGAGGTATCGGTAACCAAGCCGTTCTTCAGGATCAGGATTTCGTCGCAATTGCCTTTTCGATTTAGCAGGAGATTGAGTTTTCCCCGATCAGAATATTTATAGTTGTATTCAATCGTATTGTCAGCAATAATTTTCAAAGATTTTATTTTTCGCGGGGCATAAGGTTCAAACCCAAGCTTTTCGATTCTTTTAGAATAAATTACACGACATTTCAAAAGCTGTCCGGACAATCCTTTTGGGACAACAATTGCTTTTTTCAATTCAAGGGGGACGTTCAAACCCAAAACTTCAAGACGGGCCCTGTCCATCCTTTCCTGATGATAAGCCAGGTTGGACAATTGGTTTCCTTCTATTTTTATTGTTTCGAAAAACTGCATTTCGTATATTTTGATTGCAAACGACAGGGGTGTATGTTAAACATCACGTATTTCATTTTGGGAGACTTGGCCCAACCCATAACATATTCTGCCCTAACCTGGTTTTCCCAACCTTTCTGGTCTCCAACTGCACAGGCTTTCTTCGACCAAAAAGGTTTATTGGGCAAAGGGCAAATACACCTTATCGATCATCTCTTCATATTCCTCTTTTGCCTTGCTCATCGAGGTAATCCCACCACCACTTTTGAAAAACATCTTTTCACCTTGTTTCTCGATAAACCGGATCATCACCGCACTGTCCAGGCTTTCCCCATCGAAGTACCCAAAAACCCCCGTGAAAAACCCCCTGTCATAATTTTCGGCATCCTTGATAATTTCACAGGTTTTCTTTTTTGGCGCACCGCTGATGGAACCTGCCGGCAACAGGCGAAAAACAATATCGCCAATATTCCATTTCCATTTTTCCGGCAATTCCCCCGAAACTTCTGAGCTGGTCTGTAACAATCCTTTGTCAAGGGTTTTTATTTTTTCCACATACCTGAAACGTTTTACCCTGACTTTCCCGGATACCATACTCAGGTCGTTCCTGATCAAATCAACGATTGTATTGTGTTCCGATTTTTCCTTTTCGCTTTCCATAAGGCATTTCCCTGCATCTTTGATTGCCGAGTCAATTGTCCCTTTCATTGGAAATGAAGAGATAATGTTTTCAGTGATTCGGATAAAGGGCTCAGGTGAAAACACCACAAAATTGTCTTTGTAAAGAAGTTTGTATTTTGCTTCGCTACCGAGATAAATATCCTGTAATTTCAATTTTGTCTCTATTTCGGTAGGAAAAGTAAGGTTAAGCAAAAACGTATCGCCCAGCTCGATGGCATTCATCACTTTCCGAAAAGCTTTCTTGTATCTTTCGAATGGAACAGGTTTTTTCCAAAAATGAAATGAAGAAAGGTTTTCCCCGGATTCGGGTTTCAGGTCAAGATTTCCAATTTGCGCATAAACACCATTCTCCTGAAGTTCATCAATCCTGTAAATTTCCGGTTTCTTTATATCAAAATCAATAATGAACAAAAAAGGAACCGATCCCTTTCCATACGAATTCATTTGTAACAATATATCTTTGGTGCTTTGCATTTTTATTGTAAAATTGCAAAAATACTTAATTGAACAACAAATGGGCCTGCTCCTGATCGATAATTACGATTCGTTTACGTACAACCTGCTTCAATTGGTAAAGGAGCAAGGTTGTAAGGATGTTGAAGTGATCAAGTATGGTGAAGTGGATTCCGGTATTATCGGGCAATTCGATAAAATCCTTATTTCCCCCGGCCCGGGGATCCCAGCAGATTTCCCGAATTTGGAGAAATGGGTCAGGGAATATGGATCAACAAAAAGCATCCTTGGTATCTGCCTTGGGCATGATGCCATTGCCCGGGCATATAATGGAAAACTACGAAGGCTCAATGGCGTATTTCATGGTGTTGCAAAAAAGATGGAAATTCTGTCAAAAAAAGAGTATTTGTTCAAAGGCCTCCCCCACTCCTTTCATGGAGGCTTATATCATTCATGGGTCGTGGACAATGATGGTTTTCCCGACAACCTTCAAATTACTGCCAAATCCGGTGCAGGTGAAATCATGGCCCTGGCACATAAGGATTTTGATGTTCGCGGGTTACAGTTTCACCCCGAATCCATCATGACGGAATTTGGCGGGGAAATAATCAAGAATTGGTTATTAAGAAATAAAAGCCAATAACCAATCTCTTTCAGTACCGTTACCTGATTTTATCCTACCGTTAACTGAATTGTTCTTGGATTTAATACTAAAAAGGGGTAATTTTATGCCAATTAAAAACTATGTCCACATGAAGCATTATTCAATTTCCCCACTTTGGGGCCACCAAAAAATCAAACATACAGTCAAGAAGCCAAAGAGTATATCAAACATCAAATCCAGAATAAGCGTAATTGTATTTATCTTGATAATATCCAACATCAGTTTAGCACAAGGATGGGATTTTGTTTTTGATTCAATTCCTTCTATGGGAAGACAAGTTATACTAACCAATGATTCTTGCTACTTGGCAACAAGCACGAACAGTTTTTTCGATTCGGGAATTACCCTTAAATTAGATAAACAGGGAAATATTAAATGGATTGCACCATATGGCGGCATGTCCGTACAACAAACACCTGACAATGGTTATATTATAGCAGGAGCTGATTTTTTAAGTGCCTCATTTATCAAACTGAACGAAAACGGAAATTTTGAATGGACCAATAATTATGGAGGTGGTGGCCAGGATGAATTTCACTCTGTTATTCTCTCATCTGATTCCTGCTTTGTAGCGTGTGGCTTTACTCAAAGTTATGGAGATAGTTCTGTTTATGTTGTAAAGACCGACAATCAAGGAAATTTCTTATGGAAACGAAGTTTTTATTTCAGCGATTTTGGTTTGGCAAAGGATTTAATCGAAATTGATAGCAACTATTACATTGTTGGTTATTATCATGATGCTGACTTTAACTTCTCCCTTTTTATCATAAAATTAAACAGTAAC
>JAJRTT010000248.1 GCA_024278155.1 Bacteroidota bacterium
AATAGCCTATGCAAAGGAATTGGGGATTGACTATATCATTGCCGATCATCATCGCCCAGGAGATGTTTTGCCACCTGCCGTGGCTGTCCTCGACCCGAAAAGGGCCGATTGCAATTATCCATACGATGAACTTTCGGGATGCGGCGTAGGGTTTAAATTGGTACAGGCCTTTGCCTCAAAAAACGGGATCCCTTTTGGGGATTTACACCAATACCTCGACCTTGTGGTGGTAAGTATTGCCGCCGATATTGTGAAAATAACAGGTGAGAACCGGATTCTGGCGCATTATGGATTAAAATTGGTGAACTCAAATCCCCGTGCCGGGATCGAAGCAATACTCAGGTATGGGGGCGTTATCCGAAAAGACAATGAGGAACCCGAAAAGAACGAACCCATTTTCAGCAAAAACCTGAGTATTTCCGATTTGGTTTTCCTTGTGGGCCCAAGGATCAATGCCGCCGGAAGGATACAGAGCGCCAATAACTCTGTAAGGCTGTTGATTGCAAAAAACCTGGAAGATGCCGCTGGTCTTGCAAAACAAATAAATGATTTTAATACCGACAGGCGCGAGTTTGATGCCCAGGCCACCATTGATGCCCTTGAATTGATCGACCGGGATGCCGGGTTGCAGAATGCAAAATCCACTGTTGTATATGACGAAACATGGCACAAAGGGGTTATCGGTATCGTGGCTTCCCGTCTTATCGAGACCTATTACCGGCCCACGATTGTCCTTACAAAATCCAATGGGCTGATAACCGGTTCGGCCCGTTCGGTAAAAGATTTTGATATTTATGACGCCGTGGATGCCTGCAGCGATTTGTTGGAACATTTTGGTGGGCACAAATATGCTGCCGGACTGTCCCTGAAGCCCGAAAACCTGGAAAAATTCAAAAGCCGGTTCGAGGAATATGTAAAAGCCCATATCGAAGAAGATATGCTTACCCCTGAAGTGGAGATAGATGCCAAATTGTGCCTGAACGATATCAATCAACGGTTTTTCAATATCCTAAAGCAGTTTGCCCCTTTTGGCCCGGGAAACCTCTCCCCGGTTTTTGAAACGGATAATGTGATCGATACCGGAAAAGGGAGGATCGTTGGCGAAAAACATTTAAAGCTCCAGGTGGTCCATCTCAATATCAGGAGCAACCCGATTTCGTCCATTGCCTTTCAACAGGCACATCATTTTGAGTGCATCCAAAGAAGCCATCCTTTTAATATCGTTTACCATATAGAGGAAAATGCCTGGAACGGTATGGTAAAACTGCAATTGAACGTTAGGGACATCAAACCTTTCAACGAATACGAATCCTACGGTTAATTGGGATGTAGGGAAGCACGGCCGTGCGTTACTATTTCCCATCAATGTTTCAGTTTTTTAATCCAGTCATCATAAATAATCACCATAGCCTCAAGGTCAACCAGGACATTGATGATCAGATAGGTCCCGAACCCGATCAGCACGATTCCCACTAAACGGTTCATTGTTGTGAGTATTTTGGCGGTAATGAATTTTTTTAAGCGTCCCGAAACATAGCATTTCAGCACATCGGTCGAAAAAATTGTCCCCAGGGTAGCAGCGAGGAATATATAATTTGATTTGTTGTTCACTCCGTACCTGCTTGTGGTGGAAACTACTGTAGTGATCCAGATAAACCACATTCCGGGATTGGCAGCATTTAGCAGAAAACCTTTGATGATATAGATAATCGGGCGCGGTGCTTTAATATGAATTTCCTTATGCTCCTCGGGTTTTACGATTTCCCCTTTTTTCATAAAGGTATAAGTCCCGAAGATAATCAGGATAATCCCGCCGATGATACTAAAGTAGATATTTTCACGTGGGTCTGAACCCAAAAGCTGTACAGCCCCAAAATAACTTAGTACCAATGCCGAGAGGTCGCTGAGAAAAATCCCCAAAGCAAGGAACACACCGGTCTTGAAACTTCTTTGGATACTGGTTTGGATAAGGGCAAAGAATGCCGGCCCCAGCAGCACGGCAAAGGTCAAACCTACAAGTATTCCCTGTAAAACAGGCCCCATTATTATAATAGATTATTGTAAAACCAAGCTATGGATTTGGTAATCCTTATTCTGTTTGTTCTTTTTCCAAAACCACCCTTTGTCCTTCCAAATATGCTTCCCATTCGTGGTATTGTTTGTTTTTCAGTACGCGCGGGAATTTGTTGGCGCCCCCCTCTTTCCCTTTCATTTTCATCCAATCGGCAAAAACCCGGGTCGGCAATATCTCCAAAAAGATTTCTTTGATTGCTTCTATCCTTTCCACCCGGTAATCATCGTTCAGGATTTTCAGGTACCCGTCCAGTTTTTCCCTTGCGATTTCAGGGTCGATATTGTCGTCCGAACCAAGGTACCATTTATGTGCGAACAAGGAATTATGTTTTATCCCCGAAACAGTAAATTCCCTCACTTCGATGTTAAGCTCGTTTTCGAGCATTTCTATTGCCCTCGCCATATTGTCCATCGAGAGGTGTTCGCCACAAATACTCAAAAAGTGTTTCGTGCGGCCCGTGATGATGATTTCACTCTTTTTCCTGGAGGTAAATTTAATCACGTCACCTATTAAATACCGCCATGCACCCGAACAGGTCGAAAGAAGGAGTGCGTATTCTGTTCCTTCTTCCACCTCTTTTATGGTTAGTGCCCGTGCCGATTTCAGGATATTTCCCTCATCATCGAAGTTTTCATCATTGAAGGGGACAAACTCAAAAAACAAACCATTGTCGAGCACCAACGCCATTGAGTTTGAATCGATCTCGTTTTGATAGGCAATGTAGCCTTCGGAGGCGAGATAGGATTCCTGGTAAATCACCCTTTTTGCAAATAGTTTCTGAAAGCTTTTTACATAAGGCCCGAAAGAAACCCCGCTATGGACATAAACGGAAAGGTTTGGCCAAATATCATGGATGGTATCCACTTTATAATAGTCGATTATTTTTTCAAGGATAATCTGTATCCATGCCGGAACGCCAACGATAACGCCAATATCCCATTCCCTTGCCTTTTTGATTATCTCCTCCAGTTTATTGGACCAATCACGTTCTTTTGAAATCCGTTTTCCCGGTTTATAAAAATGCTGGAACCAAAACGGAAGGTTGTCGGCCGAAATGCCCGACAGGTCACCCTCATAATAGGTTCCGTTGAATTGCAGGTGGGTACTGCCACCGATCATCAAGAAACCCTTTTCATAAAACTCTATGGGGAAATCGTATTTTGTGGTGGACAGCAATTGTCGCAAGCTGGCCTTTCTTATAGCGCGGACCATATCAACGGTGACCGGGATTTGCTTGCTGGATGCTTCCGAAGTCCCCGAAGTAAGCGCAAAATATTTTATCCGCCCCGGCCAACTTACAAAAGCTTCGCCGTTGAGGGCACGGTACCACCATTTCCTGAACATGGAATTGTAATCGTAAATGGGCACGGTATCCTGAAAACGTTTCACAAAGTCGTAATTGCGCAATATTTCATCATAATTGTAGTATTCGCCAAAAGCCGTGAACTGTGCCTTATTCAGCAGTTTTTTCAACTCCTTTGCCTGGACATGGTAGGGGCTGATCTGCTTTTTCTTTTTGCTCTCAATGGGAATGCTCCTCAATTCGTAGGCCTTTTTTATAATGGATCCTAATATGGGCATAATGCTCAATTTTATAGATGGACAGCAAAAATAAGGATTTCGTGGAAATGGATAAATAAAACCTTGTTGGGCGGAAGCAGGCCAAAGTGGTGGTGACCCGGAAGGTTGAGGAAAATAAACGGTAATCGGATTGCGAATGCGGCACTTTTTTTTCAACCCATCGGGTTTTATTGGTCCCAAATCACTGGGAGGCTTCGAGCCACCCTGTGAATATAACATACACCGGAATTTCCTATTTTTACAAAATGAAAATCACAAAACCTGTTTTCCTTATCAATGAACAAATCTGCAAAAAAAATATCCAGTCGATGGCAGAAAAGGCCAGAAAGAAGCATTTGCAGTTCCGGCCCCATTTCAAGACCCATCAATCGGCAGAAATAGGGGAATGGTTCAGGGAAGCAGGTGTTTCAAAAATCACGGTTTCTTCTGTTTCCATGGCCATATATTTTGCCGATCAAAATTGGAAAGATATTCTGATTGCTTTTCCGGTTAATATTTTGGAGATAGATGAAATTAATAAACTGAGCCGTAATATCACTTTGCACCTTACTGTTGAATCAGTTGAGGCTGTCCATTGTCTAAAAGAAAACCTGGTTTCAAAGATCAATGTTTATATTAAAATCGATACAGGATATCACCGGACGGGGATATTGCCACCGGAGGTTTTTAAAATTGATGAAATATTGAATATCATTTCTGCTTCAAGGAACCTGAACCTTTCAGGCTTCCTGGCGCATAGTGGAAATACGTATAATGCGAATTCCGAAAAAGAAATTATTGAAATCCATAGGAACTCTACCAGGCAATTGAGCGAATTGAAATCAAGGTATATCAGTAACTTCCCAGGACTGAGAATTTCGATTGGGGATACCCCTTCTTGCAGCCTTGCCGAAAACTTTGGTGATATAGATGAAATCCGTCCGGGGAATTTTGTTTTTTATGATGTGATGCAATATTTTCTGGGGTCGTGTTCCATGGAAGATATTGCCGTGGCCATTGCCTGTCCGGTGGTGGCAAAACATGCAGATAGAATGGAAATTGTTTTGTATGGTGGCGCAGTCCATTTATCAAAGGAATCGGGAACTGATGACAAAGGCAAGGAAATTTTCGGGCTTCCCGTGAAAATCAATGATTCGGGCTGGTCAAAACCTCTCTTGTACTCATATGTCAGCCGTATTTCCCAGGAACACGGGATTCTTCAAACCAGGCCCGAGGTTTTTGGTTCCATCCAAATTGGCGACATTATTGGTGTTTTACCTGTTCATTCCTGCCTTGCCGCAAATTTGGCAAAACAATACTTTGGCTTTGATGGAAAGGAGATCAGTAAAATGTGATTGAAAACGCACATCAGATTTTTTTCGGATTAGCTTGCACCTGTCCCCACCTTAAAATCCAAAAAAGCATTGAAGCTAATCCGAAATAGCGGTATAAAAAGCAAGGAAATTGACTTTCCCTATCCAAAAAATTATATTTTTGCAAAAAACAATCCTTTCAATCAGATGAAAAAACAAATTCCCAATTCAATATCCTTATCGGTTTTTATATTGCTTGCCGTTTCAACCTTCTTTGTTTCCTGTGGGAAAGAAAATGCCTACTCAAGATATAAAAGTGGCAGTGCCAAGTTTCAGCTAAAAGATTACCGGGGCGCCATTGCCGATTTCTCGAAAGCCATCGAACTAAAGCCCGAATACATCGAAGCCTATTACTCCAGGGCCATTTGTGAAAGCAAGTTGGGGAAAACCGATAAGGCCCTCGCCGATTTCAACAAGGTGACCTAACTGGACCCGGAAAACAAAAACGCCGTTTTCAACCGGGCCTATTATATCAAGCAGCAAACCGGTGATTATAAAAGTGCCGTGGACGATTACAATTTGTACTTGAAACTGAACCGGGACGGGGAAAACGCATTTACCTACAACAACCTGGGATATTGTAAATTTATGCTACATGATACTTTAGGGGCATTTCACGATGTTATGACTTCCATCCAACTGGATTCCACAAATTCATTGGCCTATAAAAACAGGGCCGAAGTTTATCTTTCGATGGACAGCCTGGAAAAAGCTTGTAACGACATCGAAAAGGCCCTTAAACTCGGTTTCACAAAGCAGTATGGGGAAAAAGCCCTTCAATTGCAAGGCAAGTATTGTGGGGATTAGCACTTTACAAACGTAGAATCCCTTGCATCACGTTGGTGTTTTCACCAACTTGAACGGCAACGGCAAAGATAATTGGCAAACCTTTCTAACAAGCATGCTTGCTAAATTACCAAAACGACAATTTTTGGAGTTGGTGCCCGTTGGTGACAACAGCAACGATGGGCAGTATGATAACCCTAAACGGGGGCAGGGACTTATACTCATCCGATGACTTTGAAGTCATAGGATGAGTTTTTTATCTTATTGCGGAACCTTTGAAACAGAGTTGAAATTTGGCAACCAAAAATCATTCTTGTCCCTATTGTCCACTTCCGTATCCATATTTGAATCACTTCCTGAATAAACCCTCATTCCACTTTGGGTTTCCCATTCTGCGGTTTTATCCGTAGAATCAATGGTCCCGTTTCCATTACTGTCCCCGGCAATCATAACGGCCTTTCCATTCACCAAATTTTGACCTGACAAATATGCCTGGTTTACATTCACGGTAAAATCATAGGCATAACCCCCTCCGGACAAAACCAGTGCATTTGCCGACATAACGCCAAGATGGTTCCGGTGGTAAACCACAGCAAAAAGTTGATTGGAAACCGTTAAGTCAAATTGCAAGGAAGAAGAACCGTCAACTCCTACCACTGAACCATCGTTCAACACAAAAGCCGCCTGTTTACCAATAACAGTAGAACCCGTTGCTGAACTAGCACTAACGGCATCCCGGAGTTCAACCAGCACCCAATCCACAATATTCACATTGGGAAGGGAAACCACGTTTTCAGTCCCCGGATAGTTCCAGGGCGAAACAGAATAGGGTTGCGTTAAACCCATTATGGCATTTACATCCGTACCCATTCCCGTTCCATTAAAAGGCCCTTCAAGAAATACCGTTATATCCAGCCCAAAGGACAAAGGAACCAGGTTTTGGTCCTGGCCATTTGTTCCGGGCGAACCTTTATCGCCACTTGTTCCGGAATAGGTTTGTTCCCTCAAAGAGGAAGTTACCCAAAAAGAAAAATCATTATTGTCATCCGGGGCAGTACCGGTAAATACCATGGAAGAACCTGTGGGGTCGGGCCAATTGGGGCCGCCGTCATAAACCACGCGGTCAATTTCCGTGACACCGTCCGGGGCAATCAGCACAATTTCATCAGCGCCATTTGCAATATAAAAGTTGGAATACTGGTAATCGCAAACATAATTCCCGTTCAGGCTGGAATTGTTGTTTACCCCAAGCGTGGCAAAACCTTTGGCAGGAACTACCACCGAAGATGAAATAAGATGGCTATCCGAATCGTCATCTATTATTGTCCATCCATTCATGTCGATAGGTGCATTTGTCGGGTTATAAACCTCAAACCACTCCCCTTCGCTGTCATTGACCGCAGACGGGTTTTGCATTATTTCAGAAATAACAAGCACGGGGTTGTTGCCAAATACGGCAATATAATCTATTGCGGTATATGTGTCGGTTCCACCCGTATTGCCAACAGTAAGCGAAACCGTATAAGTTCCCGCTAGGTCATAAACCACAAGCGGGTTCTGTACTGAAGAAGAAGCAGGGTTTCCCCCGGCAAATGTCCATGAATATGTATCCGGGTTCCCGGTTGAAAGATCGGTAAACTGTACACTTTCCCCTTCAAAAACCCCTGTTTGATTTGCGGTAAAGGCTGCGATGGGCGGAAAGGCACATTCAGTGGTTCCCGGACTTGCATAAATAGGGTTCCCATCGCCATTGTTCGTGACAAAATTCTGTGATGCTGCCCAGTTTGCCCCTAAGGAATTATCGGAACCTGGATCGCAAAGCATCAATGAAGGGCCTCCTCCATCCGGTGTTGTTGGCCAGGGAGGTGTATCATAATATCGTACAGAATCAACGGT
>JAJRTT010000249.1 GCA_024278155.1 Bacteroidota bacterium
ATGGTGCTACCATAATATCGCACCGATGGTGCTACCATAATATCGCACCGATGGTGCTACCATAATATCGCACCGATGGTGCTACCATAATATCGCACCGATGGTGCTACCATAATATCGCACCGATGGTGCTACCGTAATATCGCACCTACGGTGCTACCGTAATATCGCACCTACGGTGCTACCGTAATATCGCACCTACGGTGCTACTATTCACCATTTAGCTGAACGTTAAAGCAATCCGACCATCATATCCCGGACTTTGTCCAAGGGGAATCCTTCAATATCGGAAACATAGTGTATGCCTATCCCATCAAAAACCGCCAGAAAAAACCTCGCTTTGGTGTACGGGTCACGTACCCCTTTTTTTTCATAATAAGCTACCATATACTTAATGGTTTTTTCAAAATGCGCAAAAAACTCGACTTTGAACAAATCAAAGACTTTTGGCTGGAACAGAAGGGAAAAATACAACATATAATATTCCGGGTTTTGTTTCAGGAGGTTTACATTGCCATCGATGAAATCAATTATCTCTTGTTTCTTCACGTTTGATTCATCTTCGATTAGCAGAATATCCAAAAAATCCTTAAAGCCCCCAATTACAATTTCGGCCAACAACTCCTCCTTGCTCTTGAAATAATTGTACATCAGGCCTTTTGAAATCCCGGCTTCTTTTGCGATCATGCTCACCGAAGTGGAAGCATATCCCCTGCCCGCAAAAAGGCCCAAGGCGGCCCGGAGGATCAGGTTTGCCTTTTCACCCCTTATTGTCTTGAATTGTTCTTTTGTCCGTGGGCTCATTGTCCAAATTGTTTTTTGACTGAACGATTGGTCAAAAGTAAATAATTTTTCAACATTTCAAAGAAAAAATGAAACTAATCTCATTCCTGGCTTTTCATATCTTTGTGGGTTCATTATTAACCCCGTTTTTGTTTTGAGTAACCGCTTTTCAATATTCGTAAGTCCGACCATTTTATTTCTGGTTTTAGTGGCCAGTATGGGGGTTTTGCATTCCCAAAGCAAGTTGGACAGCCTTTTTAAGGCTTTAAATACCGACAAACCCAATAAGCAGGAACAATCCCTTTTGTATTACAGAATAGCAAAAACCTATCTGGATATCGCACCTGACTCATCCTGGCAATTTGCTTCAAAAGGCTTATTGCTTGCCGAGAAATCAAAAAGCATAGAAGGTGCAATAAACAACAGTTTGATTTTAGGGCATCTATCCCTAAAAAAAGATAGCCTCTTTGAAGCACAGAAGTATTATCTGGAGGTTATCAGGTTGACAGGCAGGTCAGGCAACATGAATTCTGCCATGACCGCATGGCTCATGCTTGGATACGCAAACGATTTGCTTGCGGACTATGGCAAAGCTTTAGAGTACAATTTCAAAGGCTTGCAAATTGCCGATTCCCTGGACTCAAAGACCTACCAATCAAGGTTCCATAACAATATTGCGGTGATTTACGAGAAAACAGGTGATCACAAAAAATCAATTGACAATTATTTCCAGGCAGCACGGATTTTTAAAGAGATAGGGGACGATAATTATTATGCAAACACACTGTTGAACTTGGGAAGTATTTATGTTAGCCTGAATTTGATGGACAGTGCATTAAAATATCTGAACCAATCTAAAGAGATAAATGAAGGCTCGAATAACCATTACGGGCTTTTGAATTATTATGCTACCATTGGTGAAATGCATTTTGATGAAGGGGATTATGATAAAGCATTGATCAGCAACCAAAATCAACTTGAAGAACTGGAAAAACTCGACGATTCGTTTTTTGGTTCCAGGTCATACCTGAAAATTGGTGTATATATCCACTTTGGGGACATATACTCTGAAATGGGGGATTTTGAAAATGCAATGGACAATTACCATAAGGCCAATCAACTTGCGAAAAAATCATCCTTCCTCAAATATATCGGAACTTCCTATGAGGGGATGAGCAAGGTTTATGAAAAAACAGGAAAAATGGATTCGGCCCTTTCCTATTACAAATTGTTCCAAAAATACAATGACAGCTTAAAAGAGGAAGAGAACATCAAGAAAACAACGGAGCTCAAAATGGACTATCAATTCCGGAAAGAAAGGAAACTGATGCAACTTGAAAAAGAGCAAATGGAATCGAGGCAAAAAATAAACGGGCTTATCTATCTGTCCATAATCGGGGCTTCCATTTCGGCGCTTTTACTGTTTGTTTTACTATTTCTCCGCCAAAAAGACAAGCACAAACAAAGCCGCTTGAAGGAACAAAATCTTCAATTGGAAAAGGAAAACCTTGCAAAAGAGCTGGAATACAAAAACAAAGAGCTTACCACCAATGTAATCTATCTTTTAAAGAAAAACGAACTCATTTCGGGCATTTCAAATAAGTTAAAAGATGCCGATTGCAAATCAGAAATAAAGGAACCGAAAATCATTTCAGAAATAATCAAAGAACTCGACAGGAACACATCCAATGAACTATGGGCGGAATTTGAAACCCGTTTCCAGGAAATCTATGGTGATTTTTACAAAAGGCTCAACGAACAATTCCCCGATCTTACGCCCAACGACCTAAAACTTTC
>JAJRTT010000250.1 GCA_024278155.1 Bacteroidota bacterium
CCCATTTAGGTCAATTTTCGTATCTCCCGTAAACCCAAAACCGGGCATGATTTCCTGTCCCTGAAGGTTGATGATCCTTGCATTTGCAGGAACATCATTTGAGGTATAAATATAAACCACATTATCATAATACCGGATATCGATTCCATTGCCGGATCTGTTTTCGCCCGGACTGGAATAATCAAAGTGCAATTTAAAGCGTCCGTTTCCTTCATTTGGGTCATAGCTGAACGAATAGTTGGGATTTTCTTTCAGGTTTTGAAACACATTCTCTTTCACATCTTCTAAAACAATCCTGGTATCGGGGAAAGAGTTTTCAACATCAACTGCTTTTAAGGTAAACAAACCTCCCTGGCCACATTCAAACCCCATATCGATTACCCTTGATGCCGTTAATTCGGGCAAAGCGTTTATTGAAAGTTTTTCAGCAGATGCCATGAAGAATAATTGGGGTGCTTCTTCCAATCCGAAAAGTTTTTGCACATCATAATCCACATCAAAATCATTTGTGGCTTTTTCATCAAAGCGGACAAATGCGGCATCCTTATAATGATTTCCTTCCACTTCAACGCGTAATGTATTTGGCTGGCTCCCTGAGTTTTTATAAAATATCTGACCACTATGGGTCCGGCTGTCCTGTGGAATTGTAAGCGATGGGCCACTGCCCGTTGCCAAAACAAAGAAGCCCTGCATGGCCGGGACCACCCCGTTCGTTAAAGTTCCAAAGCCATCTCCATTTGTACCATCAATGCCGTTCCAATACACATAATTCCCATACGCATCGGACCATGTCCAAACCGAATTGGCAATATTTGTTTTCGCCCATGTATTAATATTGGCGCGCAAAGCTGAGGGATAGGGGTTGCTTATCAAATTCAATCCATGACCGGAAGTGTAAATCAAATCATAAAAACTTCCGGTACCTGTTGTATAATCCCCGGAGTTCAAAGTCCCTTGAAATTGGACTGTCTCGTCCTGGTTCACATTGTTATCGACCCAACATTCATATCCCCTTCCAAGGAGAAGGTTGGTGTTTACGTCAGTGATCCAGTTGTCCCATGAATTGTTTGATTCAATATGTGTTCGAAGATAAATATCGGAACCTCCGCTCAAATAAAAAGTGGAAGCTGTGCCTGTACCAACAGGAATCCCAACAAAGTGCCATTTTCCCTGTGTCAGAAACCGGTTCACCGTGGCATCCACACTACCTGAGGATTCGATCAACGAACCTGTCCCGGTAGCATCCGAATTGATTACCAAGCCATCAACACCGGAGTTGTTCAAAAGTGCGGTACTTACTGAAAGTTGTATCCCGGAATTGATCGTAAGACTTCCGGCAGCATCGATTTCCAAGTCCCTGATCGAGTCATTTACATCGAGTGCCACATTATGAAGTATTTTTACATCTGCCCAATCCGTTGAAGGGACCAATTGACCAGTTGCCCAGGTGGCATCCGTACCCCAGTTTCCATTTTGAACTGTATAATATGGCATGGGTGCCGTAGATGAAACCCATGTAGGGTCATTGGAATCAGAACCTGTTGTACTTCCGAGATAGCCATCATATGAGTTTGGGCTTGAATCGGCAGCAGTTTGCCCCGATCCCTCATTGAACTTATAATAGGCGTAAAGGCCGGTCTCGGTCCCTAAAAGCTCTGTGTACATTGCCTCCCTCAGTTGTGCTTGTGTCCGGGCAACATTCCACACCCTTGCCTCGTCAATTGCCCCTTTGAATCCACGCTCGGCATCGGCACAGGTAGTCCAGTTGCCAATGTGCATATCGCTGTCAAAGCCTTGAATCGCACCTGTGATGGCAACAGAGTTTTCAAGTTTGCCATCCAAATAAACACGCATATACGAGCCATCGTAAGTTGCCGCAACATGGTGCCACTGATTTAAGGATACTTCGGTGTGCGATAAAAGGGCAGTGTGGACACCGCCGGGATCCAGGCCAAAATCAAGTTTCAGGACTGAGTCGGTCACATGGTTCTTGCTTGTAACAAGTAAAACAAAAGAACCATATGGGAGTTGGCAGGCCGGGCCCTCCTTCCCAAAAATATAGCTTCCCGTATAGGGGCCCAGATTATATTCCTTTAAGTAAATCCAGGCCTCGATCGTAAGGCCCGGGAAACTGCTGGCATTTATCCCCTCAACAGTTACATAATCAACATTGGCGGGATCACTGCCAACCCGGTCAAAATCAAGGGCGGCATTTGTTTGGGCAAATAAAGAAATATTGAACAGTACTACAAGTTGAGCAAAAAATAGTGTCTTAAAGTATTTCATTCCTATTTGATAGTTTATGGTTATTATGATAAATCGCAACAAAATTAATTAAAAAAGGTTTGAACCTTTAAATATTAATTGTTGAAAAATAACGCTATCAAATTCCTAACCAATTATTTTCTAAACTAATATTGCAAAAAAAATAGATTATGAAGCTCCTTCAATATTTAAGAATATCTTGGCTTTACCTGTTGGTTTTATGCGGGTTCCAGGCCTATTCCCAAAACACGGTCACTTCTGGTTTCTATAAGCATTTTCAGGGAAAACTGGATACCAGTATGAATATCACCCTTGACTTGCTTTCCCATAATGGGACTGTAAGTGGATATTATTATTACTCGTTCCCTGAACCCGGAAAACCGTCCACCCTGCATTACGGGAAAACCATAGCTGTCAAAGGGACTATTTCCAATGGGAAAATAAGTTTTACGGAACTCAATAACCCGGAATCGCAATTTTCGGGCAGCCTTGTAAACGACAAGG
>JAJRTT010000251.1 GCA_024278155.1 Bacteroidota bacterium
AAGAAAAATTTGGTGCAAACCCGGTCCCCATCCAACTTCCCATCGGTAGTGAAGATGATTTTACGGGAGTTGTTGACCTGATTGAAAACAAAGCCTATAAATGGGACATGGAATCACAGGGAAAGGAGTTTGCTGAAATCCCAATTCCCGAGGAAATGAAAGAGGAAGTGGCAAAATATCGTTTTGCCTTGCTTGAAGGAACAGCAGAAGAGGATGACAAGTTGTTTGAGCGATTCATTGGCAATCCTGAATCAATTACACCCAAAGAAATTATCGGCTCGTTGCGAAAAGCAACCCTCGAATTGAAAGTGACCCCCGTAGTTTGCGGTTCATCGTTTAAAAATACCGGTGTACAGTTATTGCTTGATTCAATAGTAAACTACCTTCCCAATCCGCAAGAAGTATCGGCCATTACAGGCATCAACCCATATACAGATAAAGAAGAAATTAGAAAAGCCGATGTAAACGAACCTTTCGCTGCATTGGCTTTTAAAATTGCGACCGATCCCTATGTGGGAAGGATTGCATTTTTCAGGGTTTATTCCGGTAAGTTGGAATCGGGCCAGCAAATACTGAATGCCACGACCAACAAAAAACAACGGATCATGCGTTTGATCGAGATGCATGCCAACAAACAAAAGCCGTTGAAAACGATTGAAGCTGGTGATATTGGTGCCGCTGTTGGTTTCAAGGAAATCCGTACAGGTGACACGCTTTGTTCCATTCAACATCCTGTTGTTTTGGAATCGATCAACTTCCCGAACCCCGTTATTAAAATGGCCGTTGAGCCAAAGACCCAGGACGATGTAGATAAGCTGGCCATTGCATTGAACAAGCTTTCTGAGGAAGACCCGACATTTACCGTTAATACGGATACCGAAACCGGTCAGACAATTATCAGTGGAATGGGTGAATTGCACCTTGATGTTATTATTGACCGCCTGGTTCGCGAATTCAATATTAAGTGCAATAAAGGGACACCTTCGGTAGCATACAAAGAGACTATTTCTGGGACAGCACAATATACAGAAGTTTATAAAAAGCAAACAGGGGGGAGAGGGAAATTCGCCGAACTTACCATTGAAGTTTCCCCTGCGGATAAAGATGAAGTAGGTCTTCAGTTTGTTGATGAAATCAGGGGAGGGAGTGTCCCAAGGGAATTTATCCCCGCAATAAAAAAAGGGATGGAAACGGCCATGTCGAACGGAGCCCTTCTTGGTTTCCCAATGGATGCCGTGAAAGTGCGTTTGCTCGATGGTAGTTACCATAATGTTGACAGTGATGCCTTGGCTTTTGAAATTGCCGGGAGCATTGCCTTTAAAGAAGCATGCAAATTGGCAGGCCCTGTATTGTTGGAGCCGATTATGAGTTTGGAAGTGGTTACTCCTGACACTTATGTAGGTGATATTTCAAGCGACATAAGCAAGAGAAGAGGAACAATCGAAAATATTGATTCCAAGGCAGGTAACCAGATTGTCCGTGCAAATGTCCCTTTGGCAGAGATGTTTGGATATGTAACCACATTGAGGAGTATTTCATCTGGTAGGGCAACGTATAGTTTAGAATTCTTACGTTACGAAACAACCTCCAGGGAAATCATGGAGGGTATTATTTATAAGATCAAAGGATATTTAGTAAGTATTTAAAATAGATTTAATCGTGAGTCAAAGGATAAGAATAAAATTGAAATCGTACGATCATAACCTGGTTGATAAATCAGCTGAGAAAATCGTAAAAACAGTAAAGGTTACCGGTGCTGTTGTTAGTGGCCCTATACCATTGCCAACCAACCGGAAAATATTTACCGTGAACAAATCAACCTTTGTGAACAAAAAGTCCAGGGAACAGTTTCAGCTATTCTCGTACAAACGATTGCTGGATATTTACAGTTCCACAACAAAAACAATTGATGCGTTGATGAAGCTTGAATTGCCAAGTGGCGTGGAAGTGGAGATCAAGGTCTAATTTTAGTTTGAACAGGAATAAAAAGATATAGAAATGTCTGGAATAATTGGAAAGAAAATCGGGATGACGAGCATTTATGACGAGAAAGGGAAGAACATCCCCTGTACCGTCATTGAAGCTGGCCCTTGCGTAGTTACACAAGTAAAGACAAAAGAAAAAGATGGTTACGAAGCCATACAAATTGCTTTTGACGATAAAAAGGACAAACACACAAGCAAGGCCCTTAAAGGACACTTTGCAAAAGCAGGGGTTTCCCCAAAAAGAAAAGTCGTTGAATTCTCACGTTTTGAGGCGGGCCACGAAAAGAAATTTGGTGATGTGTTGAAAGCTGATATTTTTGTTGAAGGCGAATATATCGATGTTGTTGGTTTGTCCAAAGGAAAAGGTTTTCAGGGCGTTGTAAAACGTTATAATTTTAAAGGTGTAAACGATGCGACCCACGGACAGCACAACAGGCTCAGGGCACCGGGTTCCATTGGTGCTTCTTCATGGCCATCACGTGTGTTCAAGGGTATGAGAATGGCAGGTAGGATGGGTCAGGATCGCGTAAAGATGATCAACCTTCAGGTAATGAAAATCGATGCCGGGAAAAACCTTGTGGTAGTTAAAGGATCGGTTGCCGGTCCCAATGGTTCATATGTAATTCTTGAAAGATGGAGTTAGAAGTATATAAAATAGACGGAACTAAATCAGGTAAAAAGCAAAAGCTTGATGATGCTGTATTTGGTGTTGAGCCGAACGATCACGCTATTTACCTTGATGTAAAACAACATTTGGCAAACGCCCGTCAGGGAACGCACAAAACCAAAGAAAGAGGCGAAATCCGTGGAAGCACACGTAAGATAAAGCGTCAAAAAGGAACCGGTACTGCTCGTATGGGCAGCATCAAAAGCCCTATCCTCAGGGGTGGTGGACGGATTTTCGGTCCCAGGCCAAGGGATTATAGCTTTAAGTTGAACAAGAAATTGAAGAGAGTTGCCCGTAGATCGGCCTTGTCATATAAGGTAAAAGACAAAGAGGTTATGATCCTTGAGGATTTTAACTTTGAGGCTCCAAGGACAAAAGAATTTATTCAGTTACTGGAAAGCTTTAAACTCCAGGACAAAAAAGTTTTGGTTGTTGTTGCCAACAAAGCTGAAAACGTTTATCTCTCGTCAAGGAACATCG
>JAJRTT010000252.1 GCA_024278155.1 Bacteroidota bacterium
GCCGCACCAAGTGCAAGGTAAAGGTACATGGCAAATACACCCGTGAAGGTATCGAACATCGGCAATAAAATAAAGGCCGACACATAAATGGAAAAGGCAATGACCAATACTTTTTTATAGCCGTACTTATCGGCAATGGAACCCGTGATCACCGGGAGGAAATATAATATCCCCGTTCCAACGCCCATGATCCAGCCTTTTTGCGACTGCGAAAATTCCAGACCTCCCACATCCGAGGAGCTGGTAAGGTAATTGGCAAACAGCATGAAGAAGCCATACCACGCCCATCGTTCAAAAAGTTCAAATGTATTGGCTACCCAAAAAGTGCGGGGAAATGATTTGAATGTTTTTGTTATTGCCATATCGGAAGTTTTAATTTCGGGCAAAGATAGGGAATTGGGATTAATAGGTTTTTACCGAAACACCGGACAACCATTTTGAGTAAAAACCTGTCATTTGATTGCTTAAGGGCAAATTCCTGAAATGTAAATCAGGATTGCTTTTTTTGGAACAAAAAACTATTTGAAACAACAAATCACAAACAATAATCATCAACATTATGCGTACAAAATTATTTTTAGCACCCGTTTTCATTTTGCTGTTCGGGCTCGTTGCACAATCCCAAGGCAACAGTAACCAGCTTTTTAAGGAAAGGGGAGAGGTGTTTTTCAAGTTCAACATGGAAACGCCCAAGGATATTCATTTTCTGACCAACACAATTTCAATTGACGATGTGCAAGGAACATTGGTTTTTGCTTATGCCAATGAGAAAGGTTTTTCGGAATTCCTGGGAATGGGCATTGATTACACTATCCTGCCCCATCCCGGTGATATTGAAAACCCTAACATGAAAAGCAGTGTTGACCTGAAAAACATTGCGAGTTGGGATTTCTATCCAACATACGAAGCCTATGTGGATATGATGTACCAGTTCCAAGCCGATTACCCCGGGCTTTGCCAGGTTTTCAGCATTGGGCAATCGGTACAAAACCGTGAATTGCTCATGGCACGTATTTCCGATAATGTGGGCACGGACGAAGGCGAGGCGCAATTCCTTTATACCTCCACCATGCACGGTGACGAGACAACCGGTTTTCCGCTTATGCTCAGGTTTATCGACTACCTCCTCTCGAATTACGGTTCGGACGACCGGGTCACGGGGCTTGTGAACAACCTTGACATTTATATCAACCCGAACGCAAACCCTGATGGCACCTATTATGGTGGGAACAACACCGTTAACGGTGCACAGCGTTACAATGCAAACAATGTGGACCTGAACCGCAATTACCCCGACCCTCAGGATGGCCCACATCCCGACGGGGAAGCATGGCAACCCGAAACCCTCGCTTTCATGGCCTTTGCCGAAAGCCATCATATTGTATTGGCCTGCAATATGCACGGTGGCGCCGAGGTGTGCAATTATCCCTGGGACACGTGGGCACAATATCCTGCCGATACGGATTGGTGGCAATATGTGATGCACGAATATGCGGATACGGCACAACTGTTTTCCCCCAATGGGTATATGTCAGGCTTTGATGATGGGATAACGAATGGGTATGCCTGGTACGAGGTTAACGGTGGCCGGCAGGACTACATGAACTATTTTCAACAATGCCGTGAATTTACCATTGAGCTTTCCGATCAAAAACTATTGCCCCCAAGTCAGTTGCCTGCCCATTGGGATTACAACTACCGTTCGTTCTTGAATTATTTGGAACAAGTCCAATATGGCGTCCATGGGACTATAACCGATGCGGATACAGGGGATCCCCTGGTTGGCGAAGTATATATAGAAAGCCATGAAGCCGACAGCTCCTGGGTTTATTCGGGTATGCTTGGCGATTATCACCGTCCACTTTACCAGGGTACTTACGACATTACCTATTCGGCAATTGGATATGTTCCACAAACGATAAACGTAACAGTTGCAAACAAGGAAACAAGCATTGTTGATGTGCAATTGGAATCCGGTGATTTGATCGCGGATTTTATGGCAAGCACAACCAATGTTTCCATAGGTGGAAGTGTGGACTTCACCGATCTTAGTTTTGGGAGCCCTGTAAGTTGGGAATGGACATTTGAGGGAGGGACACCTTCATCGTCCAATGAGCAAAACCCAACAGGGATCGTATATAGCAATGTCGGTTCTTTCGATGTAAGCCTTACGGTATCCGATGGGACCAATTCGCAAACCATCACCAAAAACGATTATATCCATGCCACCCTTGATATTGTTATGGAGAATACAACTATCACGACCTGTCTCGGTACATTTTACGATACAGGCGGATCGGCAAATAATTATGGCGATGACGAGGACATTACGATGATATTTTTACCGGGCACGGAAGGCGCCATGATTGAATGTGGATTTACGATGTTCAACGTGGAAGATGAATCCAGTTGTGATTACGACTGGCTGAAGATTTATGATGGCAATTCCACATCGGCAACCTTGATCGGGAAATATTGCGGGACAGATTCGCCGGGCACGATAACAGCCACGAATCCGGAAGGTGCCATTACCTTTCAATTTCATTCCGATGGTTCGGTAACCAAACCGGGCTGGGCGGCAAACATCAGTTGTACAGGGATTACATTTGTGAACGAAGATGTGGTGACGCAAATTAAGGTTTTTCCAAACCCGGCGAAAGACGTGATTTCCATTTCATCCCCTTTGAAAATCCAAACTATTGTGATCCTTGATATGATTGGGAAACAAATATTGGTAAAAGAGGTAAACCAAGAATCCATTGATTTGAATATTTCCGGTTTGGATTCAGGTTTGTACTTTGTCAATTTACAAACCGAAGAAGGGATTGTAACGAAGAAATTAAGGGTTTTGTAAATACCTGTTCTTACAGTTAGGGCGTCGTGGATTGCAAAATAGATGGTCAGCATAAATATTGCGACCGCTATATGCCAATGGACCGCACCCTAAATTTGGAAACCGATAAAAAAGCACCTGCAATTGATACAGGTGCTTTTTTTGATTTAAAAAGAAAAACCAACAGCTCCGTAAGCGGGATCCTGTTCTATCCTGTCATTTATCTCGGAGCAGCGTCACCACTGCCCTCTAGCAGCCAACCCCCCGGGATCGGACGAGCAGCCCTTATGCCTGCATTGCAGGCAGCCCCGGTATATTTGGCCTTTCAACCCCTAAGGTTTACCCCATTGCCATGTCGCCATAACAATGCGTGGGCTCTTACCCCACGTTTTCACCTTTACCCGCCGAAGCTTCAGCGTAGGCGGGTTTACCCACCCAATACTACTGGATTGGTTTGCCCACCCAATACTACTGGATTGGTTTACCCACCCAATACTACTGGATTGGTTTACCCACCTAATTCTTCAGGATTGGGTTTACCCACCTTTTCAAATATGGCTTTACCCAAATTTGAAAAGGCCAGTGCACCCCTCCAAAAAAAACCAAAGCCCCGGCAGGAAGTCATTCTCTGTGGCACTTGCTGTATGCCGACATACGTAAGTATGTCAGCACCCTTCCCGTTAGGAAGTAAGGCGCTCTGTGTTGTCCCGACTTTCCTCCACACCATAAAAGCGCAGCGACAGGTCGAACTGCTGGTTTTCCGTGTGCAAAATTACGAAAATTAGAATGGACTTGTGCAGAAGGAAGTAAATTCGCTAAACAATTAGTTTCTGTACTGTCTTGAAACAAGATAGGCATTCCCCAATTTCACCATTGTCCAAACACCTCTGTCTTCCCCGGTGATATCGAATATCTGTTTTTCTATCCCGCCTTGTTTTGGCTTGTCCAATAACTGGATCAACTCCTCCTGTTTTTTCGGAAGATAATTCACGCTCCTGTCGTTCCTGCTGTAACTTTCAATGATATGGATTTTGTTGTTACCCTGAATTATCAGTTCACAGGTATTGATCTCGGGTACGTCCCTTGGCAACAGATTAAGTTGTTCACGGATTTCATCTTTTCTTATCGAATCGTTCATGTCAAATTGATAGGTTAGGGTATCAATTATTTGTATGTGGAAAGAAGCTTTTGTCTTTTCGTTCAAATCCAAGAACTGTTGATACTTTCTGCTGTTATCAATTTTGTTCAAAAGGAATATGCTTGCTATAAGCCCAATTATCACGATCAAAAGCACAACAATGGATTTTGTGCTTATCTGGATGCCTGAATCTTTATTGTCCATCTTTCTTGTCTTTGGTTAAGCTATCGGCGATCCGTTCAAAACTAATGGAAATCAAACTCAAATTGGTCATCAAGCTAATGAGAAAGGCAGCCACAATGATGATCCCCAAAACACTCATGAAAAGGAATGCGATTTTTTCCATTCCTCTGGTCAAAATGTCCCAGGCAAAAATACCGTCAGCTACAGCAAGTATTGCCAATACGGCCAATACAATAACTAAAACAAATACGATAAGGATACAGAATGTTTCAATCTTCCTTCGGTTAAATTGGATTTTCATAGGATGGTTTTTCAAATCAAAACGCAACTGGGGAAATAAAATTGTAATGGTTTATAAAAGATGGGAAACAAGCAGGATATAATCAAATTTCCATTTGTTTTTTTGAAATAAGCTTCTTAGGAGTAAGGAAGTCCGCTTTATATTTAAAGTTTCAGCGTTTTCTTCTACAATCGTTCCTTTTCCCCGTTTTCCAATCTATCTGAAAAAGTCGATTTCACTAATAAATAAAAACTGTGCGCCAATTAACAAATATTCAATTATTGAAAAAAGAGAATAAAACCCGCCGACAATTATTATTTCAGATAACTTTGCGTTTTGAAAACAGGTATTCCCTTGTCTGATAAACTTTAAAAATATGAGAACCATTTTCACAATCCTTTTTGGCTTAACAATATCCCTTCAAATGATGGCACAACAAAAACAAGCTGACCTTATCGTTTATAATGCGCTGGTTTACACAGTGAATGATAGTTTTGAAATAAAACAGGCCTTTGCGGTAAAAGATGGAAAGTTTATGGCAATTGGCAACGATAAGGATATCCTGAAAGCATATTCTTCGGAAGAAAAGGTAGATGCAAAAGGACAAGCCATTTATCCCGGCCTTATCGATGCGCATTGCCATTTTTATGGTTATGGCCTGTCCCGTGTGGCACAGGCCGATCTGGTCGGGACAAAATCATTTGAAGAGGTTGTTGGAAAGTTGCGGGAATTTGTTAAAGAAAACCCATCTGATTTTATCCTGGGCCGTGGCTGGGACCAAAATGATTGGGAGCTTAAAGAATTCCCAGATAATCAATTACTGGACAAAGCTTTTCCCGATGTCCCGGTTTTCATTAGGCGGATTGATGGACATGCCGGCATTGCCAATTCAGTAGCCCTAAAACTTGCCGGGATTACCGAAAGCTCCAAGGTGGATGGGGGAGAGGTGAAAACGAGAAACGGAAGACTTACGGGTGTACTTGTGGACAATGCCATGGAATTGATGTCAGGGGTTATCCCTTTGCCAAATGACACCGTAAGAAGACATGCCTTGAAAGTTGCACAAAAGGATTGTTTTTCCGTTGGGCTGACTTCCGTGGTGGATGCCGGATTGGGGAACAATATTGTGAAACTTATTGACAAAATGCAAAAGGCAGGGGAAATTAAAATGCGTGTGAATGCAATGTTGTCCCCAACGGAAAGGAACCTGAACCAATATGTAAAAAACGGTCCCTGGCAAACAGATAGGCTCACGGTGCGTTCCATCAAACTTTATGCGGACGGTGCTTTGGGCTCTCGGGGCGCAAAACTCATCCTCCCTTATTCCGATGCCCCGGAAACAAACGGCCTTCTCATCGAAACCCCTGATTACTACCGTGAGATTTGCCAGCTTGCTTTTGACAATGGCTATCAGGTAAACACCCATGCCATTGGCGATTCGGCCAACCGGATGATGTTGGATATTTATGGGGGTTTCCTGAAAGGCAAAAACGATTTGCGTTGGCGCATCGAACATGCACAGGTAATCAACAAAGATGATTTTGATCTGTTTAAGAAATATTCCATCATTCCATCTGTTCAAACAACCCACTGTACTTCCGATATGTATTGGGCCGAAGACCGTTTGGGCCCGGAAAGGGTAAAAGGGGCTTACGCATACAAAACCCTCTTAAAGGAAAATGGATGGTTGCCCCTTGGGACTGATTTCCCGGTTGAAAATATCGATCCACTTTACACTTTTTATGCAGCCGTAGCCCGCAAAGATAGGGAAGGTTATCCTGAAAATGGCTTTCAGGTCAAAGATGCCCTGACACGGAAAGAGGCCCTGCAGGGAATGACCATTTGGGCGGCCAAAGGGAGCTTTGAAGAAAACATCAAAGGGAGCATCGAGCCGGGCAAAGTGGCCGATTTTGTAATCCTCCAAAAAGACATCATGCAAATAGGCATTGCTGAAGTCCCGGATGTAAAGGTCGTTTCCACCTGGTCGGGCGGGGAGAGGGTGTATTGAGTTTCCATGGCCTTTAGGCCATGGACAAACCTTGTGTCCAGTTGGTGTTGTCACCAATTGGAAATAACCCCACACATCCAATAAAATAATTTTCCCAACTCCCGTTATTATTTTATACTTTTATTTTTTTCTTTGCCCCGGGTCGGTGTTGTCACCGAACAGGGCAAAATTTCACCTGTCCCAAAAACAAAACCGTATGAACAGAATCAAGTTATTGCCCATCACATTGGCCGCCTTGGCCATTATTGTCCTTTTCTCCTGCGGAACCCGCGATTCCAAGAAACCTAAAAAAATCAACCCTGAATTTCGGAATTACATTAGTGCATTTACATCAGGTGTGATATCAGCTGAATCTGTGATTAAAGTCAAATTGCATGATAAGGTTTCCAATGAACTGAAAGTGGGCGAACAACTTGATATGGATTTGTTCAACTTTTCACCTAAATTAAAAGGTGCCGCTTTTTTGGTAAACGAAAAGAGCATTGAGTTCAGGCCTGAAGAACCTTTGGTTTCCGGACAAACTTATGATGCTGAATTCAACCTGTTTAAGCTATTCAATGTGAATAATGACTTGAAGGTGTTTGAATTCCAGTTCCGGACAATTGACCGTTCATTTAATGTGGTGAAAGGGGAGTTTGGCCCCTACGATAACAAAAACCTGGCCCTTAACCAACTCTCCGGTTATGTCTCTTTAACGGATGTTATGAAACTCAAAGATGTGGAAAAACTCCTCATGGCAAAATACAATGGAAAGCTATTTCCCATTAGCTGGCAGGATGACGGACATGTGAAAAGGTTTCCTTTTACGGTTGACAGTATTCCCCGTACGGATGAAAAAGGCCAACTCGTACTTGTTTGGGACGGAAAACCTTTGGAAATAAAATCCCGGGGTTCCGATACTACCTTTATACCTTCCCTTGCCGATTTTACGGTCATGGACATCAAGGTGGTACAGCAGCCCGAACAATATTTCTCCATTCAATTTTCCGATCCGTTATTGCACGATCAAAACCTGGACGGCCTGATCCATTTTGAAAAAGGGGGCAAATTAAAACTGGACATCGAAAACAACATTCTTAAAGCTTATCCCCCTGAGCGGTTAACGGGGGCAAAGACCGTTATTGTCGAAACAGGCATAAAAAACCTTTACGGCTATAAGATGAAGGACACCTGGACGATGGAAATTTCTTTTGAAAAGGTAAAACCCGCCATTGAACTGATCGGAAAGGGAAATATAATCCCAAGCTCGGATGGGCTAATATTCCCGTTCAGGGCCGTAAACCTAAATGCAGTAGACGTGAAAGTCGTGAAGATATTTGAAGAAAACATCATGCAGTTTTTCCAGGAAAACAATTTAAGCGGAAGTTCAGAAATCAAAAGGGTTGGCCGACCCATCCATAAAGAAAAAATATCACTCACAAGCAATCCGGCCCTTGATTTGGGGAAATGGAACTCATTTTCCATCGACCTGACAAATATTATCAAAGACGATCCGGGCGCGATTTATCAGGTCGAACTATCTTTCCGTAAGGAATACTCCCTTTTCAATTGCAACGGGACAAAAGGGGAAGAGGGATCGTTAAGCGGCACAGATAAACTGGAAATAAGCGAAAGTGAAATGAATTACTGGGACAACCCTGATTATTATTGGTATTCCTATTATCCCAAAGGCTTTTCCTGGGACAAAAAGGACGACCCCTGCAATATTTCCTATTATTATTCCGATCGTTGGGTAAAAAGAAATGTGATTTCGTCCAATCTTGGTATTCTCGCCAAAGGGGGAAGCGACCATAAAATGCGGTTTGTAGTTACGGATCTTCGTACAACGGAACCACTTGACAATGTTGTTGTTGAGCTATACAATTATCAGCAACAGAAGATAGGTGAGATAAAAACAAATGCTGAAGGCATGGCAGAAATTGACCTGCTCCAGAAGCCTTTCCTCCTTGTGGCCAAAAAGGGATCCGACAAAGCTTATCTCCGTCTGGACGATGGCTCTTCGCTTTCGGCAAGCATGTTCAACGTGAGCGGCAAAAGGGTGCAAAAGGGTATCAAAGGCTACATATATGGCGAACGTGGGGTTTGGCGGCCCGGCGATACTTTGTTCCTCACATTCATTATGGAGGATAAAAACAAAACGCTCCCTTCGGAACACCCGGTTTCATTTGAACTTAAAAACCCTGCCGGACAAGTGGTTTCACATCGGGTGAAAATGAAAGGGGTGAATGGCTTTTATCAATTTACCGTAAAAACAGAACCCGATGTGCCAACGGGTAGCTGGATTGCAAAAGTGGAAGTGGGCGGAGTGGTGTTCACAAAACGCATCCGTATCGAAACCGTAAAGCCCAATCGCTTAAAGCTGAAGCTGGATTTTGGAACAGAGAGGTTATCGGTTTCCGATAAAAACAAATACGTTGATTTAACGGTGAAATGGCTGCATGGTGCAATTGCGGGGAATCTAAAAGCAAATGTGACCGTTACCTTGAAAAATGCCCGCACATCTTTTGAAAATTTCAAAGGCTATCATTTTAGCGATCCCACCAAAAGTTTTTATGCAGACGAAGAGGTGGTTTTTGAAGGCAAAACAAATGAACTCGGTAAGGCAAAAGTGAAAGCCGATCTTGGTGTTCATACCAATGCCCCGGGGATGCTCAAAGCCGAGTTTATGGTGAGGGCATTTGAGGAAGGTGGTGACTTTAGTACCGATTTCTTTTCGATACCTTATGCACCTTACCAGGTATTTGTGGGGATAAAACTCCCAAAAGGGGACGATTACGGTACGCTCACCACCGATTCGACCTATACTGCCGAAGTGGTGACCGTGGATTCAGATGGGAACCCGGTTTCTGTTTCTGGCCTGAATGTGTATATGCACAAAATCCGTTGGCGTTGGTGGTGGGATGTTTCCAATGAATATCTTGGAAATTATTCTGGCAGGTATTCCCGTGATAAAATTATGTCGAAAACAATTTCGACTAAAAATGGCAAGGGCAAATTCTCCTTTAAAGTGGATTATCCCGATTGGGGAAGGTTTATGTTGCGCATAGTCGATCCGATGGGAGGACATGCAACAGGGGTTCGGTTTTATGCCGATTGGCCCGATTGGGTGAGCCGCTCAAACAGGCCTTCCCCCGGTGGTGCGGCCATTCTTGCCTTTTCCACTGACAAGGATAAATACCAGGTCGGCGATATGGCCACTGTTACCATCCCGACTTCCGGGAAGGGAAGGGCTTTGGTAAGCATCGAAAATGGTTCAAAAATAGTGGATGCCTATTGGGTACTTCCGGAAGAAGAGACAACTGAAACGCAATTCAACTTTGCAATAACAGAAGAAATGTGCCCCAATGTTTACGTAAATGTCACCTACATCCAGCCCCATGCGCAAACAGCCAATGATTTGCCCATAAGGCTTTACGGAATTGTCCCCATTGAAGTGGAAGACCCGGGCACTATCCTTTCCCCTCAAATTAAAATGCCCGAAGAATTGAAACCGGAGAAGGAGTTTACCATCAAGGTTTCCGAAAAGGACAATAAACCGATGACCTATACAATTGCCGTAGTTGATGACGGGCTTTTGGATTTAACACGTTTCAAAACACCGGATCCATGGTCCGCCTTTTTTGCCCATGAGGCATTGGGTGTAAAAACCTGGGATATTTATGATTATGTATTGGGGGCTTACGGTGGCAAGATGGAAAAGCTATTTGCCATCGGTGGTGATGAGGGTGCTTTGGAAAAAGGGAAACAAAAAGCAAATCGTTTCAAACCCGTTGTGATGTTCCTCGGGCCTTTTGAGTTGAAAGGTGGCTCACAAAGCAATACTTTTAAAATGCCCCGCTATTCAGGTTCTGTGCGAACCATGGTGATCGCCGGGAATGGGGAAGCTTACGGTTTTGCCGAAAAAACCACCCCTGTCAGGAACCCATTGATGATCCTGGCAACCTTGCCACGGGTGTTAGGCCCCGGCGAAACCGTTAAACTACCTGTTACGGTTTTTGCCATGAAGGAAAACGTGAAGAACGTGAAAATATCATTGCAAGCCAATGACATCTTTGAAATCCAGGGAGGAAACGAACAATCCATCTCCTTTGAAAAAACAGGTGACAAGGTCATTAATTTTGATTTGAAAGTGGCCGAACGGATAGGGATTGGAAAAGTAATCCTTGTTGCCACAAGCGGAAAAGAGAAAGCAACATATGATATTGAGCTCGACATTCGAAATCCCAATCCACCGGTCACGGAATATGTTGAAGGGGTTGTGCGACCCGGTGAAAGCTGGGAAAAAGAATACTCACCCGTAGGTATCGAAGGGACCAACGAAGGCCTGATCGAAATTTCCGGTATCCCGCCCATTGATTTCGGGAAACGCCTGAAATACCTCACACAATA
>JAJRTT010000253.1 GCA_024278155.1 Bacteroidota bacterium
GGAGAGTTGCCGGAGTGGTCGAACGGGGCAGTCTCGAAAACTGTTGACCTGCTATGTGGGTCCGAGGGTTCGAATCCCTCACTCTCCGCAAAACAAAAACCTGGGCGAAAGCCTGGGTTTTGTGTTTTTAGGAATATCCATTATCTCCTTCTGTTCGCACGGAACTGAAAATGACAGCGTAATACGGTGGCGAGGGCGTTTTGTCGAACATAATATCAAGCTGGTTGTTTCAGGATATTTTTAACTTTTTTTGATTCGATTTCCCGGGTCAGTTTATCCTTGTTGATAAAATGCTCTTGTTTTTTAATCATTAACTTCCACCACAATACAGCTGGGATCAATTTGTCCGAATGTTGTTCCAAACGATATATAAACCCAATATTCGGTTCTTCCTTATTGTTGATAATCCTGCTTAACCTGGTATGATGGACACCAATGTCTTCCGCAAAGCCTCTTTTTGATTTCCTTGCAATCCTGATATACTCTTGGAGATATTTTCCAAAAGTGTGATTCTCGGAGTAAGGTTGTTTTTCCAGATAATTATTTATTAAGATTCGCAACCTCATTACATCCGATAAAATTTTTTCCTGTTCACTTTTTTTACGTAATAATTCAAAACGCAACTTCTTAAGTTCTTCAGAAACCTCCTTTTTTTCTTTATCGCTTACGTTCATCGGAATCAAGTACGATTCTGCTATTTCCTCGTCAGAATACTTTTCACGTAGCTTGTTAAATACTTCTTCATAGTTCATTATAGAGATATTTAAAGATTAATTTTTTGCCAATGATCCTTCAATTGAACTCATTTATGACTTCTTCCCGGATATTTCATCAATCTCAATCTTCCACATAAACACCCTGTCCAAATCCCTTTTTGTGAAATCCCATTCCTTTCCCGAATATTTGAGCATGATTTGGTTCAGGGCATACATGGCTTCGGTTTCATCAGTAATCTTTATCATCCTGCCAAAACCGATCACACTCCTGAAAGAAGCTGTCCATTTGCAGGGAATACTTTCATGGGTCACAATTTTCGCATCGGTCTCAAATTCAAAACAAATGCGGTCGTTCGATTTCAGGAATCCTATTTTCTTCCCTTCCCTTGCCGTATGGATAAAAATATTCTCTCCGTCATATCCATAAGAAACCGGGACAAGGTAAGGTTCGTTATCCCTGGCAAAAGCCAATCTGCACACTTCCGCTTTGTTGATTATTTCGTCAATCTCTGATCTTTTTGAAATTTCTTTATCGGTACGTCTCATCGCTTTGCAAATTAAGGGATTTTTCTTTGGGATTGTATATTTTTGCGTAAATAGATTCTGCTTGTCCTTAAAACAAAGACTGACAAACATTGTTAATCAAAGGTAATGAAAAACAAAATTTTAATAATCAACGGACACCCTGCAAAGGCAAGTTTCAACAAGGCAATTGCCGATGCCTATGAAAAAGGGGCAAAATCGAACAATGCCGAGGTGAAACATTTGGTCATTGCCGACCTTAAGTTCAATCCATTTATGGAGGGTTATAACAAAGGAAAAGAAACGGAAACCGATATTTTAAAAGCGCAGGAACTCATTTCCTGGGCCGGCCACCTGGTTTGGGTCTATCCAACCTGGTGGGGCACCATGCCGGCATTGGTTAAATCCTTTATCGAACAAACATTTATGCCCGGTTTTGCTTTTAAATATAAAAAAAGCGAAAAGGTCGTGAAATGGGACAAATACCTCACCGGAAAATCCGCCCACCTGATTTCCACAATGGATGCCCCGACCTGGTACACGAAATACTTCATTGGCGATCCCGGGCTCAAGACCATAAAATACATCATGAATTTTTGCGGGATAAAACCTGTGAAACGGACCTATTTTGGTTCGGTAAAAGTTTCGGGCGAAAAGCAAAGAAAGCAATGGTTGGCAAAGACAGAACAATTGGGCAGAAAACTGAAATAAAATGACCGGATTCAAAACCTGGACATCCGCATTTTGGATGTTGGGGAAGAATTATTGCTGAATGATAAAAATCTATAATACTACAAAACAAAAAAGCCAAATAGTTCAGGATATGAAGGAACAATTGACTTTAGTGGGATTTGGTGATTTTGAGATTTGGTGGCAAATAAACTAAAAACAATTAACACTAATTACTATGAAAACTACATTAATTACTGGCGCATCCAGCGGAATAGGCAAGGAACTGGCCCATGTTTATGCCGAAAACAATTTCAACCTGATTTTAGTAGCCCGTCGGAAAGAGCGGCTACAGGAAGTCAAAACCGATATCGAGAAAAAACACAGTGTTTCCGTGGAGATACTTGACATGGATTTGTCAAAGCTCGACAGTGCGGAAAATCTTTATGGGAAAATCACTGCAAAGAGTTTAAAAGTCGATGTGTTGATAAACAATGCGGGTTACGGGGTCAGTGGCCCTTTCATGGAAACCGGTACAGAAAAGGAAACAGGTATGTTGGTTTTGAACATGATAACATTAACCAAACTCTCCAAGCTCTATGCAAACCTATTTTTAAAAAACAATGGTGGCCATATCATCAACATCGCCTCGACAGCTGCTTTCCAGCCCATACCCACCATAGCGACCTATGCGGCAACCAAGGCCTATGTCCTTAGTTTCTCAGAAGCCATTGCATATGAGTTAAAAAACACAAACGTGAAAGTGACGGCCATTTGCCCGGGAGCCACGCAATCGGAATTTGCACAGGCAGCCGACATGGGAGACCCCTCAATGTTCAACAAAGCACCCACTTCGAGGGAGCTGGCCGAATTCACTTACAAAGCAATGAAAAAGGGAAAAACAACGGCAATTCATGGTGCCAAGAACAGGTTTCTGACTTTTACCACAAGGCTTAGCCCCAGGAAAGTCGTAACGGCCATAGCTGCCAAAATGGTGGGTTAGCAAATATTCTATCCAAGCACTTCAATAACCGAATCGGCTTCGTCAAACAGGGTTTTCACCATCTCCTGCCAGCGTTTCGGAAAAGTTTTTTTTGATTCTTCCGTTGCATTGGGGCCGAACATGGACATGATGATTTCTTTTGGGGCAACAACTTTTTGTGGGTTATATTTTACTTCCACGCTTTTACCTGTATCATTGCGTGTAAACCGGACATTCGAATCAATGGCCGCACCATAAAACAAAAGCCCCCGACGGTTGAACATCCCCTGGAGGCCTCCAAAACCAAAATCGGTGGTCGCCCCGGTAATATTGGAAAGGACAGTGCCCACAACCCCGGTGTTTCCATCGGCAAGTGTTTCGCGCAATTCAACTTTGATTTCGCCCCTTTTGGGAATATCCGTACCATACAAAGCTTTCAAACCTTTTATGGCCATGAGGTAAGCTCCGGCAACCGTAGCACAACTATGTCCGGCCATCTTGGTGATTTCAAGGTAGGAAATATCCACAATCCCATCATCGGTTGTCCCAAGAAATGCGCTCAGGTCATCTTTTAGAACAATGTGTTCTATATCATTGAAAAATCCAGGGTAATTCATAATTTTAAAATTAGAGGTTATTATCAATTTTATTGGGGAATATAACAGCGGAATACGGATTTTGTTTTGAAGCCCATCACAGATTATATCTGTGATGGTATGTGACGCCCCAACAGTTTTTAACTGTTGGCAATTAATCCCAGTTGGGTTGAAGCAGGATTTTGGGCTTGGCAACCCGACTGGTTGAAAATAAATTGGGTTTTAACATAGTATCAGTCGGATAACCAACAACAGGCATGCCTCGACCCAAATGCGTATATGCCCATCACAGATGCAAACCGTGATGGGCTTATCAACATTTACCTTAATTTTGCCCTTTAAAAAAACAAAGCAATGCCCAACAACCACCTTTGGATCGAACTTGAAAATGTAAGCCAGAACAATTTACGGAACATTTCCCTGAAACTGCCCCGTAATAAGTTTATTGTGATTACAGGGGTTTCGGGTTCGGGCAAGTCTTCACTGGCATTTGATGTGATAAATGGCGAAGGCCGGCGCAAATATTTCGTGAACCTGTCGGCACGGGCTCGGAATTATCTTGGCAAACTCGAAAAACCAAAGGTGGAACGTATCCGCAACCTCACACCAACCATCGCTGTTTCGCAGACTTCAGGGAACAACAATCCCCGTTCAACGGTCGGGACACTTTCGGAAATATACGATTATCTTAGGTTACTCTTTGCACGGCTTGGGAAAAGTGATGAAAATGCCCTGGATTTGAACAGAAGCCTGTTTTCCTTTAATTCCCCGGTCGGGGCCTGCCCACATTGTAAAGGGCTCGGCGTTGAAGACCGGATTGCCCCTGAACTTTTAATCGAAGACGCTTCGAGGACAATCAGGGAACGGGCTTTTAAGATCACCAACCCTAAAGGTTACATCATCTATTCCCAGGTTACGATTGAAGCCTTGGACGAAGTTTGCAAAGCACATGGTTTTTCGGTGGATATCCCCTGGCGGGAACTTAGCCCTGAACAGCAGGATGTGGTGCTGAACGGTTCCGACCGGATAAAAATCCCTTACGGCAAACACACACTGGAATCGAGGATGCGGTGGTCGGGGATAACGGCCAAGCCAAGGGAAGAAGGCTATTATAAAGGGATCCTTCCCGTAATGGACCAAATCCTGCAACGTGACCGCAACCCCAATATCCTCAGGTTTGCAAAAACACAGCTCTGTTCCTCTTGTGGTGGAAGCCGTCTTTCGGAAAAAGCCCTTTCGGTAAAAATCCTTGGAAAAACAATCCATGATTTCAGTTGCCTGTCCCTTGACGAGTTAAAGCAAAGCCTTGACATAAACCTGTTTTCAGGAAATAACAAACCTATTGCAAAAGAAATCCTCAAGGAAACCAACAAACGGATCGACACCTTAAAACTGCTTGGGCTTGGATATCTTTCGCTCAACCGCCAGGCCGATACCCTTTCGGGAGGTGAATTGCAGCACATTCGCCTTGCCAAACAAATGACCTCCAAATTACGCAACATTACCTTTGTTTTTGACGAACCGAGCATCGGTGTGCATCCTTCCAATAATGCCAATATCATCAAAGTGATGAAGGAACTGGTGACAAATGGCAATACGGTGATCGTGGTTGAACATGATGCCCAAACAATCCTGAACGCAGATTGGATAGTGGAAATCGGGCCGGGGGCAGGAATCAATGGAGGGGAATTATTGTTCAATGGCAGTATCAAGGATTTCAAGGGTTCATCTTATAAATCTTTGACAAAGGATTATCTTCCCGAAGGGGAAAAAGAGGTGAAAATGGGTTTTCAACCTCCTGTTGGAAAAAATTTCTTTTCCTTGAAAAATGCGGAAATAAATAACCTGAAATCACTCAATGTGGGTTTTGCTTATCATTGTTTAAATGTTGTTACGGGTGTTTCCGGGGCTGGAAAATCAAGTTTGATAAACCAAAGCCTCGTCCCGCTTATCCTGGAGAACTTTGAAAAACAACTGAACGCAAAGGGGAAGCCCAAACTTGGGAATTTCAACTTCGACAAAACCATAATCGTTGACCGTTCGCCCATTGGAAAAACGGCAAGGAGCACACCAGCCACTTACACCAAGCTGCACGACTTGATCCGCGATCTGTTTGCTTCTCTTGAAGAATCCAAAAAACAAAAATTCAACCGCAGTACGTTTTCATACAATGTGAAAGGTGGCCGTTGCGAAAAATGCGAAGGGGCCGGGAAACTGGAAATCGGGATGCACTTTCTTGGGAACGTGGAAACCGTGTGTGATGCGTGCAACGGAAAACGGTTTAAAGCAGAGGTGCTTCGTGTTAAATACCATGAAAAATCCATTTCCGACATTCTGGACTTATCCATAAAACAAGCTCATAGCTTTTTTGAAGGGAACAAAAAAGTACAACATTATTTAAGGGTCTTGATTTCCATCGGGCTTGGTTATATCAAGCTTGGGCAATCGTCCAATTCCCTTTCGGGAGGGGAAGCCCAACGCATCCGTCTTGCTTCTGAAATCATCAAATCAAACACCGGGAACAACCTTTTCATTTTTGACGAACCCACTACCGGACTTCATTTCCATGACATCCAGGTTTTACTGGATCTGTTTGCTGAATTGCTGGCAAAGGGAAACACGATTATTGCCATCGAACATAACGAGGATTTCATCAAAAATGCCCATCGGATTATTGACCTCGGGCCTGGGGCTGCCGAAAAAGGGGGACAAATTGTTTTCCAGGGATGCTACCCTGATTTCCTGAAATGCAAAGAATCAGTGACCGCCCGGTACATGTTTTCAGGGTTTGGAAATGAAGTTCAACAAAAAGGCCCGGACAGTTATAAAAAGCAAATCGAATTCAAAGGGGTGAACACCAATAACCTGAAATCGGTTGATGTCGTTGTCCCTGATGGAAAACACACAGTGATTACCGGAAGGTCGGGAAGTGGGAAGAGCAGCCTGGCTTTCGATACCATTTTCTCCGAATCACAAAACCGTTTCACGGAAAGCTTCCCCACCTACATCCGCCAGTTTTCCGGGAATTTTTCCAAAGCAAAATTTGTTGAGGCTGTTGGCTTAACGCCTATTATTGCCCTGAAACAAAGCAACCGCATTGCCGACCCGCGCTCAACTTTGGGTACGCTCACCGATATTTACGATTTATACCGTCTGCTTTATTCCCGTTTTGGAACGCAACATTTCACGGATTGCGGCGATGAATTGAAGGCCGGATATTGCGCTTCCTGTCAGAAACAATTCCCAATGATGGATCGGGCTTCCCTGTTTTCGTTCAACAATACCGAAGGGAGTTGCCCCAATTGCAGCGGACTTGGCACTGTCCTTACATCTTCGAAGGGATTAATGGTTGAAAACCCCAAATTGCCAATCGAAAACGGTGCGTTGGGAAAGCATAAATCTTTACAGTTTTATACCGATCCGTTCGGACAATACGTTGCAACGCTCAAAGCCGCTGGGGAGAGGTTTGGGATTGATTATTCTTTGCCCGTGGAAGAACTTTCCGACAAAGCCGTTGAGTATGCCCTTTTCGGAACAGGCGATGAGGAATACGATGTACATTGGGATTTCAAGCGGAAAAACCGGACTGGATCCCATGATTTCAAAGGGAAATGGATTGGGTTCACAGAGTTGCTTTTGGACGAATACCATCGCAAACATGCCAATGGAAAGGGTGATGATTTGCTCGCTTTTCTAACTGAAAAACCCTGCCCGGTCTGTAAAGGACAACGTTTTAAAAAAGAGGTGCTATCGGTTGTTTTTGTAGGCCTTAATATCCATGAACTTTCAGAAAAGAATATTTCACAGGCCATTCGACTTTTCCTGGAGATAAAAACAAAACCCGAAGCTTTTGGCCTGGACAAAGGATTTGCTGAACTGAACAAACAATTGCTTGGGGACATTGTCGAAAAATCCGAAGCACTAAAAAACCTTGGGCTTTCCTATCTGAACATCAACCGGCAGAC
>JAJRTT010000254.1 GCA_024278155.1 Bacteroidota bacterium
AAAGCTTACTGAGTAAGTCCCCAATAAAATTTTATCCCTCGCCTTGTAGTAGTTTCCTGTGGAGAGATGCCTTTTCTTCTGGATCCACCATTCCCTGAAAGTCGATTTGGCGGGAGAAACAGTAAAGCTATCAGCGTGGAATTCCACGGTTGTATTTGACTTTTTGGCCACCTGGTTGATAAACAAGTCGTCATCACCCGATGCAACATTGTAATGCGAAATAAAGCCTTTGTTTTTTATGAAAAGGCTTTTCTTATAGGCCAAGTTACGGCCAACGCCCATGTACGGAACACCACTCATGGCAAACGAAAAATACTGTATGGCCGTAAAAGCGGTTTCATATCGGATAATCTTATTCAGGAAACCTTTCGTTGTTTTTTGCTTTCCGTAACCCAAAACAATCTCTTTCTGATCTGAAAAATTTTCGGCCATCCGGGCAATCCAATTTCTTCCTACGGGATTGCAATCAGCATCAGTGAGCAACAAATGCTCGTAAGTTGCCGATTTGATCCCAAGGGCAAGCGGGAATTTTTTGCCCGAAAAAAAATTCAAGTCCTGCGACAGGCTTACGATTTTTATATGGTCATATTCCCTTTCCAAATCTTCCAACAAAAAAACAGTTTCATCGTCAGAAGCATCGTTCACCACCACAACCTCGTATTGTGGGTAATCCTGGTCCAGGATCAAAGGGAGGTTTTTCTTGAGGTTATGAAATTCATTCTTGGCACAAATAACCACCGAAACAGGCAAACCCCGACTTAATCCTTTTTTCTTCTTATAAAAAGCGAAACGGCCAAAAATCATCCAGAAATACATCAACTGAACGGCAATTGCAGCAATATAAACCCAAAACAGAATTGGGAAACCGGTGTTATAATCAATAAATTCCATCTTTTTAATCCTTTGGCAAATGTATTAAAAGATGGATTGTAAAAACATATGGATTGTTAAACTTATGAACGAATTGGGTTTGCAATTAAACGAAAAGGATTGAAAAGTTATTTGATTGGCTTTCAAGGATCACAATCCTAAAATCCCAAATGTACAAGCTTCAAGAGAAACCATGAAATATCGGTTGTTTCTTATTATTTGTGGGTTGCGGGTTTTATCCTACTTTTGCAAAATCAACAATATATAGTTTTTTATGCAATTCAAACTTGAGAAAACCTGTCCGGGTTCATCGGCACGCACCGGGAAAATCACCACCGATCATGGCAATATCCAGACACCCATATTTATGCCCGTGGGAACTGCCGGGGCGGTTAAGGCTGTCCACTTCAAGGAACTGAAAGAAGACGTAAAAGCACAGATTATCTTGGGCAACACCTATCATTTGTATTTAAGGCCGGGTTTGGACGTGATAAAAAATGCGGGGGGATTGCATAAATTCAACGGTTGGGACAAACCCTTATTGACCGATAGCGGCGGATACCAGGTTTATTCTTTGTCCAAAACACGGAAACTGAACGAAAACGGTGTCATCTTCAATTCCCATATTGATGGCTCCAAGCATACATTTACGCCCGAAAGCGTTATTGACACACAAAGGATAATCGGGGCGGACATTATGATGGCTTTTGACGAATGCACCCCTTACCCATGCGGTCACGAATATGCCGGCAAATCACTGGACCTTACCCATCGCTGGCTTGAAAGATGCCTGACACGTGTAAAAGAGACCGAACCTTTGTACGGTCACGGGCAATCACTTTTCCCCATTGTGCAAGGAAGCGTTTATAAAGACCTCCGGAAAAAATCGGCGGAAACCATTGCCGGTCACAATGCAGATGGAAATGCAATTGGCGGGTTATCGGTGGGCGAACCTGCCGAAATGATGTACGAAATGACCGATATGGTCTGTAACATACTTCCAAAGGACAAAGCCCGTTACTTAATGGGCGTTGGCACACCAGTGAACATCCTGGAAAGCATTGCACTGGGCGTGGACATGTTCGACTGCGTGATGCCCACCCGAAATGCCCGACACGGATTGCTGTACACAAAAAACGGCATCATCAACATCAAAAACGAAAAGTGGAAAAAGGATTTCAGTCCTTTGGACGAAGAAGGGTCTTCTTTTGTTGACAAACAATACTCAAAAGCCTATTTGCGCCATTTGATCCGATCACAGGAAATGCTGGCCGGGATGATCGGAAGTTTGCACAATTTAAGTTTTTACCTTTGGCTTGTCGGAGAAGCCCGGAAACAAATCCTGGAAGGAACCTTTGTGGAATGGAAAAACAGGATGGTACGGCGATTGGCCGTAAGATTATAATTTGCAACTTAAACCAATATGTTATTAGTTTTGGCAATGTGTTGTCAGTACAACAGGTTTTTTGTTAAAAGAGTTATGCGTTATCCGTTGATGGGTACTTGTTGCACGGGCCAAACGCCCAACTTGCAACCCTTAGCTGCAAACGCTTGTTAAATACTTAGTTGCTGTAAAATCAATTAATGAAGAAACTGGATATCTATATCATTAAAAAATTCCTTGGCACTTTTTTCTTTGCCATATCATTGCTTATCGTGATCGTGATTATTTTTGATGTTTCCGAAAAGGTCGATGATTTCATCGAAAAAGATGCCCCGCTTTCAAAAATCATTTTCTCCTATTACCTGAACTTCATCCCCTATTTCGTAAACCTCTTCAGCTATCTGTTCACATTTATCGCAGTTATTTTCTTCACGTCAAAAATGGCTTCCGACAGCGAAATCGTTGCCATCCTAAGCAGCGGTATCAGCTTTAGGCGGTTTCTTTATCCTTATATAATTTCAGCCCTTATCCTCGGCTTTATGTCGTTTTACCTTGCCAATTTCCTTATCCCAAAGACCAATATAAAGATGATGGCCTTTGAGAAAGTCTATATCAAAAACCCGTTCAGGAGTTACGACCGCGACATCCACATGCAAATCAGCCCGGGCACTTTTGTTTATCTTGAGAGCTACAACGCCTCTTCCGCATCGGGTTATAAGTTTTCGATGGAACATTTTGAGAACGACAAACTGACCATGAAACTCAGTTCCGAAAGAATAATATGGGACAGTATTTCCGGGAGATGGAAAATCAAGAATTATTATATCCGAAAGATTGACGGGATGAACGAAACCCTGACTAAAGGCAAAGAGCTGGATACGCTGATCAATATGACCCCCCGCGAATTCACCTTTATCCTTGATGATGTCAAAACACTGGATTATTGGGAACTCAGGGCTTTTATCGAAAAGGAAAAACTGAAAGGCTCCAAGAACATCAAGGAATATGAAGTGGAAAAACACAAGCGGATGGCATTTCCATTTGCCACCTTGATACTCACAATAATTGGTGTTTCCATTTCGAGCCGTAAGGTAAGGGGAGGGATTGGGATGCACCTCGGTATTGGCATTGCCATTACCTTTACGTTTATCTTTTTCCAACAGGTATCCACCGTTTTTGCCACCAGGGGCAGCCTCGACCCGGCACTCGCCGTTTGGCTGCCCAATATCATTTTTGGCGTCCTTGCGCTCTATTTGCTGAAAATTGCACCGAAATAACCGGACATTTCAACTTTCCAACAGTTTCAAAAACCATTAATTTTTCCAGTATAGTGGGATTTTTCATGCTTTTGAAATGGAACACCATAAAGAAACATAAAGTGACCCGGGCATTTACCAATTTGTGCCCTGATGCCCAAACCAAGGTTGTCAGCCCGGAAGATTTCATGGGGTTTGCACATTTATTGTGATACCATAAATCCGCAAGGATTTATTTTTTAGTGAAATTTAAGTGTACTGATCGGGTACACCAACATTCACTTGTTTTGTTGATAAATATTCCGTGTTAATCTGTGGAATTTGTGGATTTATGATACTTGTTCGTGGATTTAAGGTGATAGAAAATTTCCAGTCCAAACAAAACAATCAGGAAACAAGGGACTCAATTCCTTAACTTCTTCAAACAGCCCGAACACAGCCGAACCGCTCCCGCTCATGGAAGTATAAACCGCACCCATTTCATACGACTTTTCCTTTATAATCCTAATTTTTGGATACTGATCAAATACCGGTTTCTCAAAATCATTGGTCAACAAGCCCTTCCATTGATTCATGGGCATTTTCACTATTTCATTCAAAGAAATGGATTTATGTACAGGGGTTACTTGTCCATAAGCAACAGCCGTTTCAACATGGATTTCCGGCTTGACAATAATGATATGGTATAATCCCAAGTCCATTTCAATATCCCCGAACACTTCTCCCCTGCCCTTTGCCAAAACAGCTTTGTTCCCAATAAAGAAAGGGCAATCGCTCCCCAGCTCAAGGGTAATTTCCTCCATTTGCCCCAGGCTTATTTTAAGGTCAAAAAGAGCGTTGATGTTTTCAATTAAAAAGGCAGCATCCGACGATCCACCGCCCAATCCGGCGCCCATTGGAATTGCTTTATGTAAATGGATCTTTACGGGAGGCAGGTCAAATCTTCCCCGAAGCAGATTCCAGGCTTTCACGACCAGGTTCTTGTTTTCATCACCTTTGATTTCCAATCCACTTGTGGCAAAGGAAAAATGGAAAGCCTTAGCTTCAATAATTTCAAGTACATCGCATAAACCGATTGGAACCATTATGGTTTCGATATTATGGAAACCGTCCAAACGTTTTCCGGTTACCGATAGACCGAGGTTTATTTTTGCATTGGGGAAAGAAAGCATCAGAAAAAAGTTAGATGTTAAAATTATACTTAAAACTGCAGGTACTGTAAACCTACTTAATTACTCACCGATCATGGGTTTCCAAACAATGATGTTCCACGGCAGTTTGAATAATATCTATTTCACGACAAAGCTAAATTTTTTCTAATTTTGTTTCATTAAAATTTAGTAAAATATTTTGGACTCAGATAAATGGCCCTTATAAATTCCGTGCTCTCCTGGTTGATGAAAAAAAGGTTTCACCAGATCGAACTGTTCATGAAATACCCACTTGAAGTGCAGGAGGAGTTGTTCAAAAAACTTCTTTTCAACGGAAAGGATACGGAATGGGGGAAACGCTTTGATTTCCAATCCATAAAAACCCGGAAGGAATTTGCCGAACGCATTCCCATCCACCAATACGAAGACATTAAATCCGACATTGACCGTGTACGCAAAGGGGAACAAAATATTTTCTGGAATTCGGAGATAAAACTCTTTGCCAAATCATCCGGGACCACTTCCGAAAAAAGCAAGTACATCCCCGTTAGCCAGGAAGCTTTGGAAGAATGCCACTATAAAGGGGGAAAAGACATGGCCTCCATTTATTGCCACAACTACCCCGAAGCCCAAATTTTTGACGGAAGGGGCTTGACCATTGGGGGAAGCCATCAGATTACGGAAATAAACAACGAGAATTATTATTCCGGGGATTTATCGGCACTTATCATGGAAAACCTTCCGTATTGGGCTGAATTTATGAGGGTGCCAAAACGTTCGGTGGCCTTAATGGGCGAGTGGGAAGAAAAGATAAACCAAATGGCTTTGACCACCATTGACCACAATGTAACCAATATCCTTGGAGTACCTTCCTGGACCTTATTGCTCCTTTATCGGATACTTGAAATAACGGGGAAAAAGGACATCAGGGAGGTTTGGCCCAACCTGGAAACCTTTTTCCATGGTGGCGTAAACTTTGGCCCGTACAGGCAGCAGTTCCAGGATATTATTTCAGGGCCCATGAATTACATGGAAACCTATACCGCTTCCGAAGGCTTTTTTGGCCTGCAGGACAGGATTGATGGCGATGACCTATTGTTGATGCTGGATTATGGAATTTATTACGAATTCCTTCCCGTTGACCAACTGCACACAAAATCACAAACCACCGTGACACTGGAAGATGTACAGGCCGGGGTCAATTATGCCATGGTGATTTCGACAAACGCAGGCCTCTGGCGATACCTTATCGGCGACACGGTCTTGTTTACTTCCACAAACCCATACCGGATAAAAATAACCGGACGGACGAAAAATTTCATCAATGCCGTGGGCGAGGAATTGATAATAGACAATGCAGAAAAAGCACTTGCAAACGCCTGCAAAAAAAGCGGTGCCATAATCACCGAATACACGGCCGCCCCAATCTATTTCAATGGGAATGAAAATGCGGGCCACCAATGGCTCATCGAATTTAAAAAAGGACCGGACAATCTTGAATATTTTGCCGAAACCCTTGATAATGCGTTAAAATCGCTCAACTCTGATTATGAGGCAAAGCGATACAAGAACATGGTTTTAAGGCCTCTCGAAATCAGGCAAATGCCAACAGGGACTTTTTATCGATGGCTGAAAAAGAAAAACAAACTCGGCGGCCAATACAAAGTGCCGCGGCTTTCGAATGATCGAAAATATGTGGACGAAATTTTGAGTTTAATTGATAAAAACAAGGACAGTCATCCAAAACGATAAATTTTTAGTTTTCAACTCATTGCAGCAATTTTGTCCCATTAAAAAAATCATCTTCCATGTGATGGGCCAAAAACTCCGGGTAAATTTTCAGGTAGCTTATAAAAAAGTAGTAATTTTATCCAAATTAAAAACAACGAATATGCACATTGCCATTGCCGGAAATATAGGA
>JAJRTT010000255.1 GCA_024278155.1 Bacteroidota bacterium
GGTTTCACAAAACCTGCCATTCAAACCCATTTATGACGCATGGCAAAAAAAATCCCGCGATTTATTGCCTTTCCTCGATCATGAAGCCCGCCAACAGGTGGAGGAAATTGATGCCAAGGTGCTTTCGAACCGGCGGCCACCCTATTCACTTACCGGTGGCTTGTTTGATGCACTATCCGATACAAATGGAGAGGTTTTGCTGGCCAATAACGAAGAGGCCCGCATGGCCGCCAAGCTTTTTGAGGAATCCGAGGGGATCGACATCCATCCAGCTGCTGCCATTGCAACGGCAAGCTTAATGGAATCTGTCAAAAAAGGAAAAATCGAAAAGGGCGCCATTGTCATGTTAAATATAACGGGTGGTGGCGAAGAGCGTTTCAAAAGGGAAAATGAATTGGTTTATTTGAAGCCCTCCCTCATTTTTGATATTGATCCTGATTTTAATGAAGTAAAAGAAAAACTTGAAAGCTTGTATTCAAATTGAACATCTATGTCAAGACAATTGACACACAGGGGAATGATTAAAATAATACCGCTAATTATTATTTGCGCATTAGCGGCGATATAATTGACCGGAAATAAGCTGATTAGGAATGTTTAAACAAATGAAACAATGAAACAACCCCTAAAATTATACAATACCCTTAGCCGGCGTAAAGAAAATTTTGATCCCATAAAACCACCTCATGTGGGGATGTATGTTTGCGGTCCCACGGTTTATGGGGATGCACATCTGGGTCATGCCCGGCCTGCAATTACCTTTGATTTGGTTTTCAGGTACCTGCAATATATTGGATACAAAGTAAGGTACGTCAGGAATATTACAGATGTGGGGCATTTAGTAAACGATGCGGATGCCGGTGAGGATAAAATTGGGAAGAAGGCGCGTTTGGAGCAATTGGAACCCATGGAAATTGTCCAGTATTATACCAATCGCTACCACAAGGACATGGACAAACTGAACGTCCTTCGGCCAAGTATCGAACCCCATGCGTCAGGGCATATTATCGAACAAATCGAGATGGCCAAAAAAATCATGGAAAATGGCTATGCTTATGAAAAGAACGGCTCGGTTTATTTTGATGTTTCAAAATACGATGAATCAAATGATTACGGTGTTTTGTCGGGAAGGAAAGTAGATGAAATGCTTTCCACCACACGGGAACTTGAAGGACAGGAAGAAAAAAATAACCCGGCCGATTTTGCCCTTTGGAAAAAAGCCTCTGCTGAACATATCATGCGTTGGCCTTCTCCCTGGAGCAATGGTTTCCCGGGATGGCATATCGAATGCTCGGTGATGGGCGCAAAATACCTTGGCGAGCAATTCGACATCCACGGTGGCGGAATGGATTTGCTTTTCCCCCACCACGAATCAGAAATTGCCCAGTCGGTTGCGGCCAATGGGAAACAACCCGTTAAATACTGGATGCACAACAATATGATTACACTCAACGGTCAGAAAATGGGGAAATCCCTTGGGAATGCCGTTTCACTTGAAGACTTTTTCGAGGGAAGCCATAAGTTGATCGAAAAGCCTTACAGTCCGATGACCATCCGCTTTTTCATCTTGCAGGCGCATTACCGTAGTACGCTCGATTTTAGTAATGAAGCTTTACAGGCAGCCGAAAAAGGGATAAAGCGTCTTTTCCAGGCCATGGAAACACTTGATAAGCTTCCTGCTTCTGATAAATCCACGGTCAATATCGAGGAGTTAAGGGGCAAATGTTTTGAAACGATGAACGATGACTTCAACAGCCCGGGACTTATTGCCCAGCTTTTCGACGGGGTGAAAATAATCAATTCTGTAAAAGGGAAAAAGGAAAGCCTTACCGAAGCTGACATTGTTCTGCTAAAGTCAATCTATCATGATTTTGTCTTTGATGTCCTGGGGTTGAAACAAGAGGAAACAAAAGATGATAACAAGCTCGTTGAAGATTTAATGCAGACCATTCTTGGAATCCGGCAAAATGCCCGAACGAATAAGGACTATGCCACATCCGACCTGATCCGTGACAATCTGGCCAAAATCCATATCGAGATAAAGGATACCAAGGACGGTGCTGAATGGTCGTTTCTTGATTAAGCTTATGCTGTGCTTGTAAGAAAACCCCAATTGCTTCCTGTCCGTATTCAAGATTCTGGTGGGCGGGTTTTACGCTCATCCTGGAATCAGTTATCCTTCCGTACTCCTGGATTCTAAATGGCTTGCGCTACTGCTAAAGCTTAGGCGGCACGCAGTCGCAAGCCCCACACTTGAAGCTTTTTCCAAAACAGGCAGTTTTCCTATGGACACTATGTACATTCCTCACTCCTGCCCCGTATTAATGTAGTGGTCAGAAGAATTAGCGAAACGTAATTTAAACAATTACGTACAATTCCCTGTTATACTCATATGTAATTAATAATTACCCCCATGAATTTAAAAGCATTTATAAGCATTGTATTGTTTTCTACAATCTCTTTTGGGCTATTTGCCCAAAGTATCCCCAACAGCAGTTTTGAAAACTGGGCACAACTAACCTATTTTGAAGAGCCGGATCAGTTTAACACTTCCAATCCCCTGTCTTATTCAACAACAAATGCGGCCAACGTAACAAAAACAACGGATGCCCATTCCGGTAGTTTTGCGGCAAGGTTAGAAACTATTTCCACCGGCAATGGTGTTCTTCCGGGTGCTGTGTTCATAGGCCAAATAGGGGAAGAAACAATCAGTGGTGGAATCCCTTTTGCAGAACGCCCCGATTCGGTAAAGGGTTTTGCAAAATACAATGTAGCTAATCTGGACACGGCCAATGTTGCCGTTTTGTTCAAAAAGTTTGGGGCTCCTATCGGGCTTTGTTTTATACAATTCACCGGAACGCAAAGCAATTGGGAAGAGTTTTCGGCACCCGTTACCTGGTTGATCCCGGTAATTTCACCCGACACACTTGCAACTGTGATCGTAAGTTCCACCATTTTTGCCGATCCAATTTCCAGCAGTACGATTACCGTTGATGATATTCATTTTATCGGGGCAAATGCCCCTTTTCCAAATGGGGGATTTGAAAACTGGAACGAATTTTCTGGCGAGGAGGCCGATGACTGGACTTCATCCAATGTTTTTACCCTTAGCACTTCCGGTACCAGTTTTACCAAAACAGAAGATAGCTTCGATGGTGCTTTTGCGGCCAAACTCGAAACCAAGCTCACCATGTTCAACGATACCCTGGCCGTTTTGACAAATGGACGGTTTGGGGATGATGGCCCGTTTGGTGGATTGCCCGTTACAAATAACCCGGATAAACTGACAGGATATTACAAATATATCCCCGATGGACTGGATACGGCTTTTTTGGGCATGACCTTGTACCGGTACAACGACAACACAGGTATCACGAGCGTTTTGGAAGAAACGTTTATTCAACTTCCACCAGCGAGTGAATATACACCCTTTGAGATTCCGGTCTTCTATGACCAATACCCCATTGCCGATACGGTGAACATTGTTTTCTCTGCCGGGAATATGGATGAAAACTCAACGAATACAGGGCTTGGAAGCATTCTTTTCGTCGATGCTTTGGAGATAAGCTATAAACCACCTCCAACGGGAATAGCTGACAAACTAACGAAAGATGAGTTCAAGGTTTATCCAAACCCAGCCACCGAAAACCTGAATTTTGAATTTACAGAAGCTTTTCAAAATGATGTGAATGTAACTATCTTGAATATCCTGGGGAAAAC
>JAJRTT010000256.1 GCA_024278155.1 Bacteroidota bacterium
CGGGAAATCATCTTTGGTAAATTCACTGCTTGGTGATGAACGGAACATTGTTACCCCTTTGGCAGGTACCACGCGCGATTCGATTTATACCCGCTATCACAGTTTTGGGTTTGACTTTCTTTTGGTGGATACGGCCGGAGTGAGGAAAAAGGCCAAAGTCCATGAAAACATTGAATTCTATTCTGTCATGCGATCCATTCGGGCAATTGAAAACAGTGATGTTTGTATATTGATGGTGGATGCTGAAAAGGGGTTTGAATCGCAGGACCTGAATATTTTTGGCATCATCGAAAAAAACCGGAAAGGGGTAGTTGTCGTTGTAAATAAATGGGACCTCATTGAGAAAGAAACCAATACAATGAAAAGGTTTGAGGAAAAGATCAGGGAGGCGATACAGCCTTTTTCCGATGTTCCAATTATTTTTACATCCATCCCTAAAAAGCAGCGGATTTTCAAAGCACTTGAAATTGCGACCCAGGTCTATCAAAATAAAAGCACTCGGATAGCAACATCAAAACTGAACGAAATCCTTTTGCCAATTATCGAAAAAACACCTCCGCCTACATTGAAAGGGAAATATGTGAGGATAAAATACATTACCCAACTGAAAACGGGCTTCCCGGCATTCGTGTTTTTCTGCAACCACCCACAATATGTCCGTGATGCGTACAAGCGGTTCATGGAAAACCAACTGAGGCAGCAGTTTGATTTTAACGGGGTTCCGATACAGATTTATTTCAGGAAAAAATAAAATGTTGGAAAGTGTCAGGATAGATAAATGGCTTTGGGCAGTAAGGCTGTACAAAACCAGGAGCCAGGCAGGGGAGGCTTGCAAAGGTGGAAAGGTGAAAATAGATGGCCGAAACATAAAACCTTCAAAGGAGGTGAAAGCAGGGGACGAAATTGAAATCCAGGTCAACCTCATTGAGAAAAAAGTGTTGGTCAAACAAGTTTTAAAGAACAGGGTTGGGGCAAAACTGGTTGAAATCTATATGACAGACCTTACGCCCCGGGAGGAATACGATAAGCTGAAACTGATGAGGGAGATGAATGCCGAAAACCGGCAACGTGGATCGGGAAGGCCAACCAAGAAAAACAGGAGGATGATAGAGCAATTGAAAAAGTTGAAATAATATTTTTGTTTTTTTGAATACTTAATGATGCGTATCAGCGTTCAATTTTATACCAATGCATAAATAAAACAAAGAGAAACAGTTAAACAGTACTAATTTTATAAAAATGAAAAAAATGATCAAAATGAAGAAGTTAATCTGGATTCTGCTGATAATACCTTTTTTTGTTGCATGTAACCAGGAAAAGGTGAAACAGCTGGAAATGCAAAATGACAGCCTGACACAACAGGCCAATTTTAAAGACGAAGCCATTGGGGACTTCCTGGAATCTTTTGTGGATATCCAAAACAATATTGATTCCATCAAAGCCAAGGAGATGATGATCACCGAAGTAACCGAAGGGAACATGGAGTTGCGCAAACCCGCAAAGGATCAAATAAACGACGACATCAATTCCATTTATCAACTATTGATCGACAACAAAGAGAAAGTCGAGCAATTGAGAAAAAAACTGGGCAATTCCAATTATCAGATTGCACAATTGGAAAAGATGATAGACCAGTTGAGCAAACAATTGGAGGAAAGGGACGCCGAGGTGGAATCCTTGCGCGTTGAACTGGAGGCCATGAACATTAAAGTCAACAGGTTGACCCGGGATGTGAGCGAACTTTCACAGGAAAACAGGAAAAAGGCCGAAGAGCTTAAATTACAAGGGGACGAACTGGACAAAAAGACCACGGAACTTTTTACTGCATACTATGCCGCCGGCACCAAGAAAGTCTTGAAAGAGAACAATATCATTACCAAGGAAGGCGGGTTTATTGGGATAGGTGCAACCAAAAAACTGAAGTAGGATTTTAATGAAGATTTTTTCACAAAAATCGACATCCGCACAACTTCTGCCATTTCCATTCCCGGCAAAAAAGCCACCCTGCTTACGAACCATCCCAAAGATTCCTATTCGATTGAAGGTGACGAAGGGACACAGGTTTTGATGATATTGGATTTCGAAAAATTCTGGAAGTCTTCAAAGTACCTGGTTATTTTAGTAAACTAACGAAATGATGCCTTACCAACAGTAAGGGCATTAAAAAAGCGGTTTGTCAATCGATAAACCGCTTTTTTTATAATCTTTTTAAAAATTAATATTCATCTTCATGGAAGAAGAAATCCTCCTTGGTGGGATAATCGGGCCAAATGTCTTCGATACGGTCATACACTTCACCTTCATCCTCTATTTCCCTGAGGTTTTCGATAACTTCCATTGGCGCTCCCGAGCGGATACTAAAGTCGATCAATTCGTCTTTGGTTGCAGGCCAGGGCGCATCTTCCAATTTTGAGGCTAATTCAAGTGTCCAATACATTTCCTACAATATTTAGTGTTTGAAATTTGCTGCAAAAGTAATTTTTTTTACAAGAAAACAAATTTTTTTATTATTATATCTCAATTCCCTTTATTAATAGCGGTTCCACAATACTTCCTTGACTTTTAAATCAAGTGCCAGCTTCCGGCCCAGCACAAAAAAGTAGTCAGATAACCTGTTCAAATATTTTATGATCAAATCGTCAACTTCAAAGTCCCTGCTTAGTTTTATGGTGAAACGCTCGGCACGGCGGCATATTGTACGACAAATATGGCAATAAGATACAATGGGGTGCCCGCCCGGTAAAACAAACATTTTCAACTCGGGCAACAACTCGTTCATTTCATCAATTTGCTTCTCCAAAAACAAAATATCTTTTTCCCGGATCTTTGGAAGTGTCTTAATGTTTTCCGGTTTATCAGCCGCAAGCATTGATTCAATAATGAAAAGTTTTTCTAAGACAGACAGTAAATTATCTTTGTAATAACACGAAATATGCTGGTCGCGCAGCATCCCGACAAATGCACTTAACTCATCAAGGGTCCCGTAAGCTTCGATCCGGTCGTGGTATTTCGGGACACGGGTACCGCCCAACAGGGAAGTGTTTCCTTTGTCGCCACCCTTGGTGTATATTTTCATCATCTTGTTCATTCTTTAATTCCCATAACAGTAACACAAAAACCCCTGAACTCTTCGGCTATCTCAATTGCATTAGTCAACTCCTCATTTGTTAAATGGATTGTTTTGTCAGGATATCGTACTTCAATACTAAATCTGTCCAAGACAATGGCCTTTTCATACAACTTTTGAACGATTTCAACTTTTCCAGATAACAGTTCCAGAAGATAAATCAAATCATGGGTCTTTGGAAATTTAATTTCAAAGTACACTAAAGACGCTTTGATATACTTTTCAACGGCTTGCTGGCAATGAAAAGCAATCGTATCAAAATAATCGGGAATGTGTAGGAATACCAGTTTGGCCGATCCCAAGTCATGGTCGGCCTTCTCTATCCAAGCATAAACTATTTGTTTAGTTTTTCCGCTCATAAAGGGTTTTTGAATTTTGTAAAGCATTATTGATAAATGAAAAATCAATATCTTTTTCGTTTATAAATTCATTGGGTGTATAGATTATTATGTCCATGGGCGTCTTGGCCCCAATTAACGATTTTCTTATTTCAAACCCCCTTTTGTGTCTCGGCAAATCAGACTCTTGGATAATCAACAAATCCAAATCGCTGTCTTCATTTGGGTTATTGGCAGCATACGAACCGAACAATATAATTTTTTCAGGATTGAATTTGGTAGCGATCCTATTTACTATTTCATCTATTTTTGTTGTTTCGATCATATCGATATTTACTGGTTCCCGGATATTCACAAAACTACGCACAAATAAACCACTTTCATAATTTTTTCTGCATGAATTAATCAGTTTTGACCGGCAATCTTGTTTTAAAGCATCTATAGTGATTGGTATTCTGAAACCATTACCGGTTCTTTATTGATTTCATCGGAAGCAATTTGGCCATCTATCATTCGAATAATCCGGTGTGCATGTCGTGCAATGTCTTCTTCGTGCGTTAC
>JAJRTT010000257.1 GCA_024278155.1 Bacteroidota bacterium
AAATGAAACCTGATGTAGAATATGATGTGAGCGTAAGGCGAAATGGGGAAATAGTGAAATTGAAAATTGTACCGGAAGCAAAAGAGTAATTTTTATGCTGGGGTCACATTGAGCTTGTCCGGCCACATTGGGCTTGTCCGGTCACATTGAGCTTGTCCGGTCACATTGAGCTTGTCGAAATGCGACCCTCAACCCAACAACAATAAAAAGCCGGATTGAAAATTTCAATCCGGCTTTTATTTTATTATGCTGCAAGCGTCCACGCTTACCGGAGAACGCTATTAAAATAATAAGCCTGAACACTTATCGCATAGTTTACTCCGTATGGTAGAGCGTCCATGCTCGTATAAGTCAAACAGTTTCACAAGGACACACACCTCCGCCAACCCTTTTCCTATAAAAGACTTTCATTCCAAACTCCATGGGCTGGACTTGTGCACTGACATGTTAATCACAATAAGTGTGGACGCTTATTGCATAGCCCTTAATGAAGAAATATGCTTAATTCATGTGCTTTTCATGGTTGCAGCAACAAGTCTCCGGGGCACAGGTCGTTGGCTTTTCGGCAATCAAGGTTACCTTGAAGATACCTTTATCCGATTCCACATCATTGTACTGCTTTATTTGTTCGGCATCCAGGTGTTTTTCAAATACACCATCGGGAAACTGCACTTTGTTTATTTCAATGATATCCACATTCCCAAAACCGGTCTTCCTGAAATATCCCATGAGTTTCTCAGGGGATTCAGCCCCGGAAATGGAGCCGGCAAATTCGGACGCATCTTTTCTCAGGCCTTCGGGGATATCATGGAAAACGATAAAATCGGTCACACACGAAAGACCGTTGTGGTTACAGACCCGGTACATTTCATCTGCGATTTTCTGTTTGTCATTATATAGGTTAAAGGCAGTGTTGCAATAGAGGATATCCGCATAATCGTTGGGCAATGGCACATTCTCAAGTTTCCCCGACTTGAATTCCACATTGCTTATTTTCAACTGGTCCTGAAAATTCCGTGCAATACTGATATTCTCCTCCGATATATCAACACCGACCACATTCCCTTCCGTTCCGACAATCTGGCTAACCGCAAAGCAATCGTTTCCGGTTCCCGAACCCAATTCCACTACCTTGTCGCCCGCTCTTAATATTTGGAATTTAATGGGCAAATCGGAATGCCCTCCATTTACACCATGGCTTCCGCAGCCACCTGAACCGCACCCACAGCTATGCTCTTCCTGATATGCATGTTCATGTTCCATTGTTTTTATTTGTTGTTCCATTATATTTGTGTTTTAAATTGATTATTGTTCCCTTAATATTTCCGATGCAGATGGGCAATTATCAACTAACAAACTTTTGCAGAAAATGTTTTGGTGTTTTGAAATTTTCGATATGTTTGCACGTGCAAATCGAAAATAGGATTTAATTATGAAAAACATTGTAATGATCGCCTTGTTCAGCGCATTTCTCATTTCCTGCACCAACAACAAACATGAAGAAAACAAAGCCAAAGGGTTATCGGGGAACTTAATAATCTTTCATGCCGGAAGCCTTTCCGTTCCGTTTAAGGAAATATCAGCTGCTTTTATGAAAGAAAACCCCAATGTCAATATTTTGATGGAGGCAGCGGGCAGCCGTACGTGCGCAAGAAAAATTACCGACATGAAAAAAGATTGCGACATTATGGCCTCGGCCGATTATACCGTAATTGACCAATTATTGATCCCTGACCATACTTCGTGGAACATTAAATTTGCAAGTAATGAAATGGCTTTGGTTTTTACGGAAAAATCAAAATCCAACAAAGTAATCAATAAGGACAATTGGATTGATATATTGTTAAACCAAGAGGTTGCTTACGGCCGTTCCGATCCCGATTCCGATCCTTGCGGCTATCGTACGGTCCTCACCATGAAGCTGGCCGAAGAATTTTATAAAAGACCGGGCATTGCCGCTGAACTTCTTGAAAAGGACAAGAAATACATCCGTCCAAAAGAAACCGATTTACTTGGATTGCTTGAGTCGGGCAACCTGGATTATATTTTCCTATACCGCTCGGTGGCCGCACAGCATGGCCTTAAATTCCTGTTATTGCCCGATGAGGTGAATTTAAAAAACCCTACTTTAACATCTTTGTACAATTCTGTAAATGTTGGGGTTTCGGGGAAAAAACCGGGGGAGGAAATCGCAAAGAAGGGTGAACCGATGGTATATGGGATTACCATAATCAATGATGCGCCCAACAAGGAAGTTGCCTTGAAATTTGTTGAATTCCTCCTTGAAAAAGAAAATGGGATGAAAATTATGGAGAAAAACGGCCAACCTTCCATTGTTCCTGAAAAGTGCGGTACATATAATGCTGTGCCTATGGAGTTAAAAGGATTTGTGAAGGAGTAGTTAAGGTTTATAAAGCTTCAATGATACAATGATACAATGCTGCGCAAATAGAAATATATAGTCGAGGATAAGATTGCCTTATCGGCATTTATTTAAATTACCAATACCCAATAGATGAAAAGTTTAAAGAAAGTTTTTGTTCTGATGGCTTTGTTTTCGGGAATCCGAAGCTATGCCCAGTTTGAATTTTACGGCATTGTGCGCCCCCGCGCCGAATACAGGAACGGATATAGCACCTTACGGGACACCATGCTGGATGCCGCCACCTTTGTAAGCCAACGGACGCGGTTGGGAATTAAATACGCCAATGAGAACATCAAAATGAGGATTGTCTTTTATGATGCACGGGTGTGGGGCGACCAGGCCTTAAAGTCCGATGTTTCTTCCGTGGGCTTGGCCGAAGGCTGGGTTGAAATAGGCTTGTCAGAGTACATTGCGTTAAGAATTGGGAGACAGTCGCTCGCTTATGGCAATTACAGGTTAATGTCACCGGTGAATTGGAACCAAATTGGGGCTTCACATGATTTGATCCTGTTTAAATATAAAAAGGCAGATTTGGTTTTCGATTTTGGCGCAGCCTATAATCAATCGGGACAAAATAAGTTTGGATCGGATTATTCAGATTTGCTCGCAAATTACCGGACAATGAATTTCGTCTGGCTTAGCAAGCAATTTGGAAAGACCAATTTAATTTTTCAGGGCTTCCTCGATGGTTATCAAAAAGAAGGGACGGAATCGACAATTTATATGCGATATACGGGTGGTTTTATCGCAAAATACAAGAACAACGGGCATCACCTTACCGGACGCGGGTTTTATCAAGGGGGAAAACTTCAGACAGGTGGGGATGTTTCTGCATGGTATGCCAATTTTGATGGCGGCCTTGCAGTAAGTGAAAAATTGATTTTGATAGGCGGGGCAGAGATATTTAGTGGGAACAATGCAAAGGACAGCCTAAAGACTGTCGATCACGCATTTAACATCCTTTATGGAAGCCGGCACAAGTTCAATGGGGACATGGATTATTTTTCGGTCCCGGTCACAACAAACAGTGCGGGACTTGTTAATCCGTATTTCCGTATGAAGTTTGATATTTCCAAAATAGTGGACCTGTTTGCAACATATCATCATTTCAGGCTTTTTGGGGATTATATCGACAAGGGGGAGCTTATAAACAAAAACCTTGGAAGCGAGTTTGACCTGAAGTTTAAAGCAAGGTTCAATAGTTATATGAAGTTGGAAGGGGGCTATGCTTTTTTACTGCCAACACAATCAATGTCCGTAATCAAAGGGGGCGATTATCATGAATATAACAGTTGGGCTTATTTGATGCTTACCATCGATCCGGTGTTTTTTAAGAAAGAGCAGATTAAAAAGTAATTGATGGTAATTGATGGTAATTGGTTGTAATTTATGGTAATTTATGGTAATTGGTTGTAATGGCTAAGTCCTACTTATTACAGCATTTGTGTTGTGGGAAAACAACCTGCCCAATCTAATTGCCCACTTTTGGCAGCGTGACATAAACACATAATCAAGATAAAGAATCCCGTTAGGGATGAACTATATGTAACCCAGCACGAACAGCAGGGAGTGCAGGGTCAAGGTGGCATATGTCCATAGTCCCATTGGGACGACCTAAAGGGCATGAGGCCATTATATAGATAGGTCGTACCTTTGCACTTTTGTATTTTGCAGTACTACTTAGAACTTGGCCTTTGCAATTAAGTTGTAAAATAAAAGTATTAAGAAAAATAAATTTTCGCAAAGCAAATTACCCGTCTTCGCAAGCTACGGAGGGGCGGGCAGCAAAGTCAATTACATTTTAACCATGAAACAAAACGGTGTTTTTCATCTTATTATCCTTTTCTTAAGCGGTTTGGTACTGCTTTTTATATTGGCGCCCATAACCGGATTGTTTTTTTCTTCTTCTGTTCCACAATTGCTTGAAACCACAAAAGACAAAGAAGTACAGGGAAGCATCTCGCTAACCCTTTCCACTGCCTTTTTTGCAACATTTTTCTTTGGGCTGATGATAGTTCCGTTGGCCTATTTGCTTGCGCGAAAAGAATTCCCCGGGAAAAAAGTCGTGATGGGGATTATGGATTTGCCCGTGGTCATCCCCCATACGGCTGCCGGAATTGCAATTTTGGGTTTTATCTCAAGGGACAGCACGGTCGGGAAATTTGCCGGCTACCTTGGTTTGGAATTAATTGGCAACCCCATTGGGATTTCATTGGCAATGGCTTTTGTGAGTGTGCCGTTTTTGTTGAACGCAGCCCGGGATGGCTTTTCATCTGTCCCGGTAAGGTTGGAAAAAGCGGCTTTAAACCTGGGCGCGTCCCCGGCAAGGGTATTCTTTACCATTTCGCTGCCCCTTGCATGGAGGAGCATATTATCGGGTGCCATCATGATGTTTGCACGTGGCATGAGCGAGTTTGGGGCCGTGGTCATCATCGCCTACCATCCCATGGTTGCCCCCATTATGATTTATGACCGCCTTGGTGCTTTCGGGCTAAAATATGCCCAACCAGTCGCTGTTATCTTCATCCTTGTCTCTTTGGTGTTTTTTGTTTTGCTTAGGGTGATAGCGGCAAGGAAAACAGAATAATTTTAAAGTCAGGGCTTGACTTCGAGCCAGGCCCTGACCAAAAAAAGGTTTATGCTTGAATTAAAAAACATATCGCTTGATTTCAAAGGATTTTCCCTGAGGGAAATAAGTTTCTCGGTGGAACAAGGGGAGTACTTTGTCCTGCTTGGGAAATCCGGGGCGGGAAAATCCCTGATCCTTGAGATTATTGCGGGAATGCTAAAACCCGGTTCCGGCAAGGTTTTTCTATCGGGCAAAGACATAACCAAAGAACGAATCCAAAAAAGGGAGGTGGCCATCGTGTTCCAGGACTATGCCGTTTTTCCGCACCTTTCCGTTAAAGAGAATATCTGCTATCCGTTAAGGGCAAATAATGTCAATAAACATGAACGGGACAAAAGGGCAAAGGAATTGGCTGAACGGCTTGGAATCGGGCATCTTTTAAACCGAGGGACAACGACTCTATCCGGTGGTGAACTGCAAAGGGTCGCATTGGCCCGGGCACTTGCCACAGATCCAAAATGTATTTTACTGGACGAGCCCCTTTCTTCACTTGATGTACAGCTTCAACATGACTTGCGGACCATGCTCAGGAAACTGAACAAAGATGGGTTGACAATCATCCACGTTACCCATAATTATGAAGAAGCCGTTTCCCTTGCAAGCAGGGTTGGGATAATTGATTCCGGGACATTAGAGCAAACCGGGACATTGAAGGAGGTCTTTCACAGCCCGAAATCATTGTACATCGCAAACCTGACAGGGATAAAGAATTTCTATAATGCAGAGATTACCGGAAAAGGAAAAGCCATTTTGGAACGAAAAAAAGAAATACACCTTCCCGCTGTCGAAAACGGGAAAACAGGCTTTGCCCTGTTCCGTGCAGAAGATGTTGTGATTTCATGCGAAGCCCTGGTTTCGAGTTTTACGAATAATTTCAAAGGAAAAATCCTACATATTTCCCCATCAGTTACCGGGGTGGAAGTCCTGGTGGACGCAGGGATTCGGCTAACTGCACTTATCACAGAACAATCGGTAGGAAAACTGGATTTGAAGGAAGGGAAAGAGGTATATGTGAATTTTAAGGCCTCGGCGGTTAGGTTTATCGATACGGCGGTGTAATTTGGCTTTGTCCGTAATTGTCCACGCATTACA
>JAJRTT010000258.1 GCA_024278155.1 Bacteroidota bacterium
CCCCGGTTTTCCTATTCTGAGTACGATTTGAACAGGTACGACTTCATTGTTTGTTACCGACCGGTAAGTAAACACCCTTACCGTATTGACGGAACTTTCATTAAACTGTTTATAATACGGGTGTTGTTCGATGTACTCCTGAACGATGTAATGCTTTTCAAAATGCCTGTCAAGGTATTCTTTCGTTAATTCATTTTCCGCGGAATCCATCCATTTTTTATCAACCGATTCAAACAAAACAACATTTCTTCCACCACCGGTTTCCAGTGCCTTTTTTACAATCACTTTTTCATATTCATGTTTAATGCGGTTCATTTCATTTCCCTCGGAAACCTTACTGTATTGCTGGTCATAAAAAACTCCTTCAATATTACGCAAATATATTTTGGGCAGGAGGGTATTGTCGATCAGTCGATGGTAACCGTTTTTGTCGCTATAGGCTTCACTCAATGTCCTGTTGTTCAGCTTAGGTTCAACTACCGCATAGTAATCGTATTCCGTGATATAACGCGGATCGGTAATCCCGTTAATGGTGACATAGGTTTTTAGCCAGTGAGGATTCGGTTTTGAGCCTATGCCTGCCCATAAGCTGTTATGATCGGCAATAAGGTCCGGCCCGATTTTTTTTCTTTCGGACAGGGACCGGTATATTTTGCCGATCTTCCTGTTGAAGCTGATTCGCATCATCAGGTCATAAAACCAGACGAGAAGTTTTTTAACAATGGATATGATCATAAACCTGTTATATATTATTTAGCAAATGGTTAAATGCATATACCCCGGATGACAGGTTTACATTATGTGTTAGCACTTTGAAATCAAGCGGTTCATTCAAATCCTGCAGGACAGGATGCATTTGACCCTCAAATTCCAAGGCTGAAGGAGGCGGCGAACTTATATTTTTTACTTTTTGATATATCTGCAGTATGAGTTTTCTCGGAATAACTCCTGACACCGCAGAAATCATACGGTTCTTAAAAGGCTCTCCTTCTATCAGATTAAACCCGTAGTTGGTCGTTACGGCAGCCAGTTCCTTATCAAACTTTTTCATCATATCAATTTGAAATGACAAAGAACGGCCTAAGAAAGGGATGTAGTTGTAAGCATTATGTGAAATGATGAATTCGGTAAAAGGAGCAAAATAAAACTGCTGCTGATTTAATACATTAGGCCTTGTAGCACGATTTGCCGTATTCCAAACTTCGTTTTGAATTCGTTTTAAATCGAACAAGCCTATTCTTGAACCCAAGTCATCGATCAGGCGGAACAGTTTGCGCTGAATATTTTCAAATATTTCCTGTTTCAGCTTTTCATCCTTAAACGGGTTACGACATTGTTTAAACATCCATTCGTTAAAAATAAATGACCGCAGCGACGTTTTTCCTGAAAACCGGTCGGCATTTCTGTACTGTTCCCCGCCACAACCGTGGAAGCCGACAAAATGATTGTTTGCAACGGCCGCGGTATAATCTTTCAGTGCAAATTCTTCATCCCATCTGTTTTGTGAACGCACCTGTCCGTCGAAAACAAGCATCAGTTCCTCCGCCATCTTTTCTTTTCCGGGGACATTGAAAGGTTTTTCCTCAAACGAAAAGAAATCCAGTCCGGCTGTTTTTGCCAGAACCCTGGCATTGATGTATTCCTTCGACTCAGGACGCCAGAAAGAATTTACGTTTAGTTTTTTAATTTGCTTTCGGGCATGCATCAATAGTAACCTGCTGTCAAATCCTCCTGTCAGCCCAATGTGTGCACCAAATTCATTTCCAATGGCCGATACTCCTTTGAAGTAGTTGGTAAGCAATTGGTTTGCGTGATCAATTGCCTCCGCCCTTGATCGCACCTGATCTGCCAAAGCGGGTTTGAGGCAATTAAAACCGATGCCTTCAAATTGTTGGTTAAGTTCCTTGATATTTACTTTATCCAGCTTTTCGATTTCGTTAACATAAGTATCGGGGCTTATCAGATGGCCGGTTGTCAGATTTTCGACAATGGCCGGAATATTTAAAGTATAATCTCCATTCCTGAAAGCCAGAAGTGCCAGAAAGTCGGTACTTATGCATTGGTTTTGTTCATCGAAATAAACATTTTTTATAAACGACGGATCGGTATAAAAACTTGTTTTCTCTGTTGACTCATCAAAAAAGATGAGCACATAGTTACCGTAAAGACTGTTTGCGTCGATACGGCGGTTTTTAAAATCGGACAACAACGATTTCAGGCTTTGCTGAAACCCCAGTCCTTTATAAAACAACGAGCCGACAGCAAAAACCGAAAGTTTATCCTGCCGGAAGTAATTCCGAAGATGCAGCAGCTGTTTTTCGTACAGTTGTAATTTGTATTTGCCGAGCCGGAAAGTATGTGGTTCCGAAAAACCTTTTTTCCTGTAAGAATTTATAACCCTTTCCAAATCTGTTTTTTGGGGATTCTTATGCAGAAAAAAAGCTCCCATCTACTTCCTGGTTTGTTTGATCCTATTGATAAAATCAATGACCCGCCCGGACTGATAGACATTGTCAAATTCCTTTTCCGTCAGCTTTTTTCCTTCGAGGCCTGCTTTTTCCGCTTCCTTGTAGTTTGACAAAATCCAATCCAGCTTTTCGGCAAAATCCTGGGCGGAACCCGGTTTGGCGAGATAGCCGTTTACACCATCTTTAATGTAAACGGGAATATCACTTGTGGCCGTAACCAGAACCGGGCGGCCGCTGGCCAGGTATTCGCCAAGCTTGGTGGGGAAACCGCCCCTGGCCTGAATATTGTCGGGCCGGGCAAGTACCAAAACGGAAGACTGCACCAGGTAGGCAGGAACCCGGTCAGCCGGGACCAATCCTGTAAATTCCGTTTTTGATTGGATGCCGTAATCCCTGATCAGGTTTTTCAGTGCCTCGAATTCAAGCCGATCGGATGTGTTCCCGATCAACAACAGCTTGAATTCCGGATGCTTGTGGTGAATCATGGAAAAAGCCTTCAACAGGATCTTCACGCCGTCTTTTTCGCCAAACAGATTTCCGCAGTATGTAATCCATTTTTTTTGTTGCAGTTCCGGAAAGTTGAACCGCTCTTTATCCACGATGATCGGGACGATTTCAACAGGCATCTTATCACTGAGCATTTTTTTATTGAAAGCGGTAAGTGCGGAATTTATGTAAATGTAGCCGTCGTAAAAACGGTTTACAAATTTGAAAAAGAGTTCTTCGTAAGGCTTTAGGCGGTTATGTCCTCTTTTCAGTACGACTATCGGGAACTCTGTATTCTCACGAACATACACTGCCTTACTGATTCTTGTAATTATGTAGAGTGGAAAATTTTGTGAAAAGGCTTGTGAAAAAGTGATTATTGCATCTACCGGATTCTTTTTTTGCAACTTGCGTATTATTCTGATTGAATTGTAAATCCCTTTTATCCCTGTAAGCTTTCTGCTAAAACCGTTTTTCGGCCTTATTAAGTCCGTGCAAAAAAAGTAATCAAAACCTTCAATCGTACCTTGTACTTCAGCATGGTTATTCTTTCCGGGATAAACAATCAAAATAGTTACTTTACAATTGTTTTGAACGAAACCTTTGGCAAAGGCAAGAATACGGTTGGTATAGGCACCGCCAAGCGGAAAACCGTCTCCACCGGTTAAAACTAATATTATATTCATCCTTTCCCTATTACCTTCCATTGACTAAATATGTTTTTATAACCATCTTATTGGATTGAAATATTGAGGCATAGTAATATCTTGAAAACTTGTCTGCTGGTAACTAATCAGTGTATTGATAAGAAGTATTGATAAGGATTTACAATAAATCATGTTTATTCTTTGTGGCACTTTGTGCTTCTTTGAGCAACTCCGTGCAATAGCTGTTTCACAAAGAACCGCAAACCTGCCCGCCGCCTAGCTTTGGCAGGCGGGGAAGACACTGAGTTTCACGGAGAAATATCGAAGTTATTTTTTTCCTAGTCTGACATGAAAATACAATCCGGGAATAACAATAAATAGTACTGCATAAATTTCACGCCCTGCGAGGTTTTTTATTAATCCCAGTGCAACAACGGAAAAAAGGGAGAGCAAATAGTAAGATCTGAACTCCTGATCAAACAGACGAATAAACGACTTAAATATATTTCGTAAAATCACAAGATATCCTGCGAAGCCCAATATGCCCCAAAGGGCCAGACGGTTCATCCAGTACAAATGACTGCCAAGTCCCATTAAGTAC
>JAJRTT010000259.1 GCA_024278155.1 Bacteroidota bacterium
CCGCAGGTCTTTGTGCGGTCCATCCAGGATATTCTGGTCACGGGTATAAGAATGCACGGTGGTCATAAAGGCTTTTTCGATCCCCCAATTGTCATCGAGGATTTTTATGAGCGGTGCCACATTATTGGTCGTGCATGATGAATTGGAAATCACCACATCGTTTTTGTCGATCAATTCATCGTTCACGCCAAGGACAATGTATTGCACGCCATCGTTTTCACCTTTGGCAGGTGCCGAGATAATCACCTTTCTTGCCCCGGCACCTTCAATATGTTTCAGTGCATCCTCTTTGGTGGTGAATTTCCCGGTGGATTCTATTACCACATCAATATCCAGCTTTTTCCACGGAAGTTTTTCTGGGTTTTCTTCACAATAAACCCGAATCCGTTTTCCATTTACTTCGAGATGGTCGGAGTTGGAAACGACTGTTCCATTAAATCTACGGTGAACCGAATCGTATTTCAGGAGATGGGCCATCGTGTATGGCTCCATTAAATCATTGATGGCAATAATTTCAAAATTCGATTTTTCGTGGGCCACCCGGAAAAACATCCTTCCGATCCTTCCAAAGCCGTTTATGGCAATCCTTATTTTTGACATGCTGCAAATTTATGTTTTTTTAAACAATCTACCTGAAATCATTCCATTGGATTTATTATTTTTGGCAATCCTTAGTTCTTTGTAGGCAACTAATCAGTATTCGCTTGATGGCAGCAAAATTTAACGAAATAATTACCATAACTCCCCTCTTGAGAGAGGCTTTGGGGTGTGTCAATATATAGGGCCCCAATTATTTCATTAAATTTTGCATCAAATTACTATCTTAATGATTAGTTACCTTTTTAGTTTGTAAAGCAGAATAACAATAGTGTTAAATATAAAATCGAAAAAGAAATGTCACATATCCCCAGGCACCTACGTTAAAGCTATGGCGACAGCGTGAGGAGGCGAAAGGGGAGGAATATAAAAAGTGTTGTTTCTTTTTTTGGCCCAACAACAAATCTTAATTAAAATATTTATTCATTCAATAACCATAAAACAATGAAACACGTAGAAGAATATATTGCAACGCACAAAGAGAGGTTTTTAGAAGAGCTTTTTGGCCTGATCCGTATCCCTTCCATTAGCTCTATAGCTGCCCATAAGGACGATATGGTAAAAGCCGCCGAATACTGGAAAGACACAATCCTGAAAGCCGGTGCCGACAAAGCCATGGTGATGCCAAGCAAAGGCAATCCCGTGGTTTATGGTGAGAAGATGGTCGATCCCGATGCCCCTACGGTTTTGGTTTATGGCCATTATGACGTGATGCCGGTCGATCCAATCGACTTATGGGATTCCCCACCTTTTGAACCCGAAATCCGAAATGAAATTATCTATGCCCGGGGCGCCGACGACGATAAGGGCCAGGCTTTCATGCACGCAAAGGCATTTGAACTGATGGTGAAAACCGACACGCTCCCCTGTAATGTGAAATTTATGATAGAGGGGGAAGAGGAAATCGGTTCACCGAGCCTTGGAAAATGGTGCGAGCAAAACAAAGAGATGTTGAAAGCCGATGTGATCCTGGTTTCCGATACGGGAATGATTGCCCCGGATATCCCATCCATAACTACGGGTTTGCGCGGGCTTGCATACTGGCAAGTGGAAGTTACAGGCCCAAACCGTGACCTTCATTCCGGTTTGTTTGGAGGTGCCGTTGGCAATCCAATCAATGTGTTGAGCAAGATGATCGCAGGTTTGACCGATGAGGATGGAAAAATCACCATACCTGGTTTTTACGATGATGTCCTGGAAGTCTCGGCCGGGGAAAGGGCTATGTTGGCAGAAGCCCCTTTTGATGAAGAAGAATACAAAAAGGCGATTGACGTGAAAGAACTATCCGGTGAAAAAGGCTTTTCCACTTCGGAACGTACCGGAATCCGCCCGGCCTTGGATTGCTGCGGCATTTGGGGAGGATATACGGGCGAAGGCGCCAAAACGGTTTTGCCATCCAAAGCCTATGCAAAGATTTCTGCCCGATTGGTCCCACATCAGGACAATGAGAAAATTGCCAAAGAATTCAAAAAGTATTTTGAATCCATTGCCCCGGCTTCGGTAAAAGTGGAAGTTACCTCTTTGCACGGTGGACAAGGATATGTTTCGCCCATAGATATGGTCTCGTATAAGGCTGCCGAAAAAGCCTATGCCGATACCTACGGGAAAAGGCCGGTCCCTGTGCGCAGTGGCGGAAGTATCCCTATTATCTCGACTTTTGAAGAGGTGTTGGGAATAAAATCCATTCTCATGGGCTTTGGTTTGGAATCGGACGCCATCCATTCCCCCAACGAGAATTATCCATTGGAGCAATTTTTCAACGGGATAAAAACCATTCCCGCTTTCTATAAGTATTTTGCGGAAATGATGAAATAGGGGAGTGCTTGTAAAAGGATGGCTGAAACTTTCTGTTATAAATTGTGTTATTGATCTTTAGAATTGACGAGGACAATAAAGAAATAACTTTTGTCAGGACCGGTAGTCATTCTGATTTGTTTCAAGGATTAAATGCAACTTGTTGTAAACCGATGGATTTTGTATTGCATCATTGGAAGACTATCGTTTAACTCAACGAATTATGTCCCACATTGTAAAAACAAATATTACGGTATTGTTGATTTTGGTTTGGATTGGTCTTTCCGGCCAAAACAAAAACATATTGGTCCTTCCCGATACTTCTTATGTGGTAACAAACCCAGGACTTGAACTCCTTTTTGCGGCGAGTGAAGGAGATACCCTTAAAGCAAATGCCTTGTTTGAGATGGGGGCCGATGTGAATTATTCCAACGGGGATGGCGTTACCCCCCTTATGTTTGCCGCCGAAGCCGGTCATTTGCCCATGGTGGAAATGTTGCTCCACCGTGGTGCAAAAGTGGATTTCCCCCCAAATAACGAGATAGATGCTTTGCTTGGGGCTTGTATCGGCGGACATGTGTATGTGGCAGATACCCTCATCCAGAACGGGGCAAATGTGAACACTGATAATAAGAATGGAATCACACCGCTGATGTACGCTGCCGCATATAACGATTCTACCCTTGCGGATATGCTGCTGTTTTATGGGGCAGACACGGAAACAAAGGACGATGAAGGGAATACGGCATTGATGGTTGCGGTTTTTTACGGGAACAGTGAAATCGTGGCCTTGCTTACCGGTCATGGGGCAAAAACAACGAAACGGGACAGGGAAGGCTTTACCCCTTTAATGGCCGCAGCTCAAAATGGACATTTGGACGAAGTCGGTTTTTTACTGGAAAAAGGGGCTGATATAGGGAAACAAACCAATCATAACCTTACTGCACTTTCAGTGGCCATTATAAACAGACAAACATACGTAGCCAGG
>JAJRTT010000260.1 GCA_024278155.1 Bacteroidota bacterium
GGGAGAAAGGCTCGGTAATGCTCACACCGGTCAAAGCGGTAAAAGGTCAAACGGAGGTGAAAAACAATGGGACAAAGCTGCCGATGACCTGTTTTCAAGGGCAGTATCAAAAGTACGTCAACCAATTGAAGGGCTATTTAACCTGAAATCGGTAATAAAAGTTAATAACTATGGATGCCTTCTATTTCAATTTCAAAGGCTTCAAAAATCATTTTTTGCTTTTTTGAAATTTCACTTATTATAACTTGTCCGTCCATTTGGGTCCTTTTTATTTTCCGCAACTCAAATAGCAGTTCTTTGACAGAGTATGCTTTAAAGAGGTTCTTTTTTCTCATTGCCCTTATGATTTCAGATTGTATAATCAATGCCAGAAAATCAACAAACAATTTTGCATCGACATTATACTGGGTATGGACTCTTAACCTATTCTCGTTTATTTCATTTTTCAATACGTTAAATATTTTTTCAACTTGATCTTTGCTCCTGTAATTGAACAATATGCCTTCTTTTCCAAAATCATTGCGATTGGTTGCAATGATAAAATATCCCGATCTGGCTATTTTGGTTTTGATCTTCCTTCCATTCCGTTCTAGTTTTTTAAAATTTTATTCCATTTATAATACTCCTGATACGGCTTTGCAATATTGTTCTCTTTAAATAGCAATGCGTCTTTTAGGTTTTCAAAAGTTTTATCTTTTATGGTTTTATGTTCAATTTCTATTATCCTTTTCATCAATGATTGCCTTTGGTCAAGTTCTGCTTTTTCATTAAAGAAAATATGGGCATGATATGGGCGGTCATTAAATTTAATTTCTGATTTTACGTGGGACAACAAGTCCGTATTGAAAGTAAAATTGCTATTTATGTTTTTCAGTTCTTTTTTATGGCATTGGATCAGTTCCTTCGCCTTTTTCAGGCTAAACGACAAGGGTTGGATGAAGCTGATATGATCATCTTGCTTGTCCATTTCCCAAATATTTGCCGTGCTAAAGAAACCTCTGTCAAGGACAACCGTAAATTCTTTTAACCCATACCCTTTTAGATAGGCAACACAGTTTTTTAGCGTGGTAACATCAACGATGCTACCGGGGAAGATTGTATAATATATCGGTAAAGAATTCTTATTGCAAAAAACAACCCCCATGTTTAGTTGGGCCAAATTCTCTTTGTCCCTGTTGTACCCCCATTCTATGAAATCAATATTGTTGGAATAACTTGGAATAGAAGTAATGTCATAAAAAAGGGGAATGGCCCAAGGATTCGCCGTCCACTTCAAAGTTTATGGGCGGATGTGATTCAATCTGTACAGTTGTTGCCCTATGGGTCTCTGCTCTTGGATGGTTGATAAACGAACCATCGTAAAGGTTCTGGTATTGGCTTGGATTTGCTTTAGTGTTTTTATATCTTTCCAAAATGCCGGAAATAAGCAGGTTTTATGGAATTGTGGTTTATATGTTCTTCAATGACCATAACCCACCTCACTTTAAGGTCAAATATGCAGAGCTTGAAGCAAATATCCTCATCAGCAATGGGGATATTATAAACGGTGGACAATAAGCAAGCTTAAACTTGTCAGGGCCTGGGCAGAAATACATAAGGAGGAATTGTTGGAAATGTGGGATTCAAAAGAGTTTCACAAAATAGAACCTTTAAGGTAGATATGAAAATGAACAGGGTAGTGAACATATCATTTCAAGAACCATTTAAGATTTTATGTGTTTTTAATAATGGTGAACAAAGGATACTTGATATAGAACAAGTATTGGATACTGAACAGGAATATGCAAAAAAGGTGTTTGATCAAAAAGTTTTTAATAAAGCAAAGGTTGGGGCTTTTGGGGAAATATTTTGGGAAGGAATTGCTGAAATGAAAGATTTAAATGGATCTGTTATCCCTTGCCAATATGATATTTGCCCCGATTTTGCCTATTTAAAATCCAAACCCATCAGCAAAAAACCCAAGACAAAACACCTTAAAAAAACAATCAAACAATAATCGATGTTATTGGTGTGAACCTGCATTTCTTATCGAACATCCCCAACCACAACCCTCAAGCCCCTCGGCACAATCTCAAATAAAAAAGGCGAATGGCCCAGGGATTCGCCGTCCACTTCAAGGTCTATGGGCGGATGTGATTCAATCTTCAAGGTTTTGGCCCTAAAGGTTTCCACTTTTGGGTGATTGATAAACGAACCGTCATAAAGGTTTTTGATTTGCCTGATGACCGAGAAACGCCCGATTTTTTTTATTAAGGTAATATCCAACAAACCATCATCCGCAACGGCATTGGGGAGCTGCATCATCCCGCCACCATTGTATTTGCAAATGCCAACGCTTATACTAAATACCTTGCAATTACATGGTTCTTTTTCCCCATTGGTCAGCATCATCACATCCGAAAACTTATAAAACAGCAGGCTCGAAAGCAGGTTTTTGAGATAAACCAAAATCCCTCCTTTGCCACGCTCCTTGTCTTTGTTTGTTTTGGCGGCCACAATGGCATCGTAACCCATACCGGCAACATTAATAAAAAACCTTTGCTTTTGTTTTTTCCCCTGATAATAGCTGACTTTACCCATATCCTGTTGGAAAACTTTCCCCTTTTGAATGGTAGATACAGCTTTTCCATAATCGAAGGGGATATCGAACATCCTGCACCAGTCATTTCCTGTTCCCACGGGAATCATTGCGACAAGGAATTCTTCTGTCGGGACATTCTTCTGGATAAAAATCCCATTGACCACTTCATTCAAAGTGCCATCGCCTCCAACAACAATAAATTTCCGATATCCTTTTTTGATAAACTTTGAGGTAAGTGCCAGAGCATGTTCACGGTGTTTTGTGTTAAAGGCTTCAAACTCAAGTGTGGATCGGGAAAGGAATTCGTTGATTTTGTTCCAGTCCTTTATTCCTTTGCCCGTCCCGGCATGGGGATTGACCAACACAATCCACTTATCAATAAGTTTTAAAGATTTATCTATCATTTTTTTAGGGATAACAACTTGTTTTTCACATCTTCCGGTTTAATGCTTTCCATACATTCGCAACTATCAAGCTCTCTGCATTTACTACATCTTTTATCCAATACAAAATAATCGGCCTTGGTTCCAACAGGAGCCCATCTGCCCGGGTGCATAGGTTTTATGGGAGGATAAATCCCCAAAGCATATTTGCCAAGGGCAGCCGCAATATGTAGCGGGCCCGTGCTTGCCGCCACCAATCCATCGGCTTGGTTTATGAAACTTATCAATTCCTTTAGGCTCAATTTCCCGGTCAGGTCATTTATCTTAGGGAATTTATCAAGGATTTTACTCTTGATTAAAACCCCTTCTTCTCTTGTGCCTGTTATAATGATTTCAAATTTTTCCTTTGGGAGGATTTCGATCAATTTTGCAAAATTATGAAGTCCCCATTCCCTTGCGCTCCCCTTTGATTTGGGATGCAGGACAAGATTAAATTTTTCTTTCGAAATAAGATTTCTGAATTTTTCTTCTAAGGGTTCGATTTTTTTGAAACCATAATAATCCGGTAATTTGTTTAATATAAAATCTTTTCTTCCAATAAAAGGACGAATCAATTTTAGGTTCAACTGAACTTCGTGCAAATCTGATTTTTTTCGCGAAATCGAGAGAAGTTTGTTACAGCTTATAATGTGGTAAAATCTTCCTGTTGTTCCTATTCGCAAAGGAATATTTGCTTTTTTCGCCAAATGAGCTATCTCCTTTACCGGAAAAACATGGACGATGGCATCTGCATTTACCCCCTGAAAAATCCTGATTTGTTCCAGTTTATCCTGATTGCTGATTTCATCCCAATCCAAAAAAGAATCGATGTGGACCGAGCTGCCAACGATATCCCGTGTATATTTTTTGCCCAGGAAAACAATTTCAATATCGGGGTTCGCCTCTTTTAATATACCGGCCATCGGCAAAGTAAGGATTACATCGCCGATGCTATCGGTGCGGCTCAATATGATTTTTTTAATTGGAGTCAATTTTTTGTTGATTTATACAACATTTTCAACTTTACGTATTTCAGAAAGGTGGCATTGGCCGAGATCCGGCAAATCAAAAAGCCATTGTACCCATCCAAAAAGCCAAGGTTGAAAATATAATCGCGGATAAATTTTGCAATGGGCGAAAAAGCGATTTTGATGCAACCTGCCCTTTTACCTTCTTCAAAAGCCGCCTGTGCGGTTAAGTCGGTAAACTTATTCGCTTGGTATATGTGTTCCGAAATGGTATAAAACGAATAATGGAGGATGTCGCCAGCCAAATGCCTTGTTTGAATACCCTCTTTCAGTTTAAAGCTTTCATGGATTTTAATCCCGCTCCAACTACCGGCATCCTTTCGATAAAGCCGGAGCTTTTTATCGGGGTACCAGCCGCAATGCTTTATCCATTTCCCACAATAGTTTGTCATCCGGTTCATGGTATAGGCCTCGGCCTTGAAATCTTTCTTTGTCTCTTTAATGGAATTTATAAGCTCTTCAGAAAGGGCCTCATCGGCATCAAGCGAAAGTATGTAATCCTGAGTGGCAAGGCTATCCGCGAAAATATGTTGTTTCACATAATCTTCAAACTTGTGTTGTACGAATTGAACCCCCTTTTCTTTACAAATTTCTTCGGTACGATCGGTCGAGAAAGAATCCACAACAATTACCTCATCGGCAACATCCCTGACCGAACCAAGGCATCGGCCAATATTCCGTTCCTCGTTTAATGTGATAATCACTACAGATATTCCGGGCATAGATGAATCCTTGTTTAGAAAGAAATTGCAAATATAAGTTTTACTGATGATAATTATTCTTTCGGTTCTAAAAAACCAATTGCAATAACAAAAGTACTGCATTCAGGTATACTGGATTATTCTGAACACATTAAATCTCCTTTTTCATCCAAGTCCCCCTCCTGAAATAAAGAATGGAAAGAAAACCCATGACAAAGAAATAAACGAATTCGGAACACCAGATAATTGGTGTGGAGGCTTTTAAGTAAATGGCCAAATACCAGGCAAGTGCCAGATAAACCAGGATTGCGACTATTTCGATGATGAGCGATGTTTTTGTATTGGCCGTACCCGCTACGCCATTAAAAATCACTATGGAGATGGAAAACACCAACATCACGCCCAATACAACATATAAAGGGCCCAAAGCATCGTTTATCAAACTGACATTATCGGTGTAAAACGAAATCATTTCCCGGGCAAAGAGAAATGTAACAGCTATAACCCCAAGGATACTGAAAAAACTGATTTTTGCAATTCGTTTGATTGTAGGGACAATACCGGCAATTTTATTTTCGCCCATCATATTGCTCACGATGGTGTTTGTGGCCGCGCCCAATCCCCAGATGGGAATGGAAAGGATCATGTACAAGCTCCGTACGATATTTGAAACGGCAATGGGCCTTTCGCCGGTTTGCTCGATAATCAGGAAAAATGAAAACCAGCTCACAACCGAAATAAAGAACTGAAGCATGATAAATACTGCAATGTTCAATATATTTTTAATCGTCTGCCATTGAATTGGCCAAAACCTGAACAGGGAATACTTGCGGATGTCCACTTTTCTTAAAGTGATAAAAACGAAAAAGGACACGGATGCCCCTTCGGCAATCACCGATGCCAGGGCAGCCCCCCTTATGCCCATTTCGGGAAAGCCATAATGGCCAAAAACAAGTACATAATCCAGGGCAATATTCACCAAGGCCATAATAGCGGCACTGTAGGAAATGAACTTGGTCTTCGTAATCCCGACATAAAAAGCCCTGAAAGACACATTGATGTAAGCGAAGAAAAGCCCCCAGACCCGAATATCGAGAAAAGCCTCCACCTGTTGGAAAATATCGGGTGACCGAAGGGTGCTTCGCATTATATTGGCATAAGTAGCTTTTGTCAAGAAAAAGAAAACCACCGCCAGTAATAAAAGGAACAAGGTGCTATGGCCGAAGATTTCCCCTATTTTACGGAAATTGGATTCACCATTGCGCCGGCCAATGATTATTTGGGAACCAACCCCAAAACCAAAGCCGATAAGGTACAGGCACAAATAAAACAAACCCCCGATGGCACTTGCACCCAACTCTATCTCACCAACCCTTCCCAGGAAAACAGTATCGACCAAAATGATGATGTTCTGGGCAAGCATGCTCAGGAAAATCGGAAAACTTATTTGCCAGATTCTTTTATATGAAGGTATTGATTGCATTGTGAAATCCTGCCAAAAATAACTCAATTTTCTATTTGCCCATGCTTTTTTATTCCCCCCGGTTTAAACTTTTAACGAAAACCTTTGTTATAGAAATGACAAAAGAAATTCCACATAACATTCACTTTTATGTAGCATCTTGATTTCTTAGGGGATTTGAGGAGAAAATTTTATGGCAAATTATTCAATAAAGGATTTAGAAAATTTCACAGGGATCAAGGCCCACACCATCCGTATTTGGGAGAAAAGGTATAATGTGGTGGAGCCAAAACGTACCTGTACCAACATCCGTTATTACGATGATGACGACCTGAAAAAATTGCTGAACATTTCTATCCTCAACAAAAACGGTTTCAAAATCTCATTTCTCGTTAACCTGAACAAGCAGGAGATAAACGAAAAAATCATTAACCTCACACAGGCCAATCATTCGGGCGGCAACCTTATCGAAAACCTGGTGATTGCCATGCTCGATTTCAACAAAGAAAAATTTGAAAAGCTTTTCAATACTTCGGTCATCAATATGGGTTTTGAAAATACGATATTGAATATCATGTACCCGTTTTTTGAAAGGATCGGGGTTTTGTGGCAAACCGGAAGTATCCACCCTGCCCATGAGCATTTTGTATCGAACCTGATCCGTCAAAAAATAATCGTGGCCATTGATGCAATCGTGGAAAAGCATAGCGATAACCAAGGCAACTTCCTCCTTTTCCTTCCCGAAAACGAGTTTCATGAACTGGGGCTTCTCTTCTATTATTATATCATCAAGAAAAATGGCCATAAAGTGCTTTACCTTGGGGAAAATGTCCCGTTGGATTGCCTTACCGAGGTGAAGAAAGAAAAAAAGATCGACCATATCCTTATTTCGATGACCAAGGCCATGCGCAGGGCAGATTTACAAAACAAGATAGAAGATATCGCTGAAAAGTTTTCCGATACCATCGTTTTTATCAGTGGGCTCCAGGTAGCTTCTGTTTCTTTTGAAACACCCTCAAATGTAATCCTTCTGCAAAGCATTTCAGAATTCAAAAACCGACTTACCGAAATACTGTTTGTTTAGCTTGATTGTTATAACTTTCACAATATTACCCCGCTACAATTTCCCTGCACTATACCCAAATGTTAATTTATTGTTAATTATTGTTTAACCTATGTATTTTTCCGTTAAACAAAAAGATGTTGACTAATAGTGGTTTAACATACTTAATAACAGTCTTATAAAATATTTTTTCCTTTCTTATCTAAATTAATTCTAAATAACTTGTTTAAGTTACAACATTTGTGTTTACCTTTGCGTTCTCAAATCTAAACAATTTAACTCTTTAAAAATATTTGTTTATGACAGCAATTGAATTCAACCATAAGATACTTGGCCTTAGAAATAACCTCCAATACTTTGCTTATTCACTTACCGCTAACCATGAAGATGCACACGATTTAATCCAGGAGACTTACCTAAAAGCCATTACACATAAGGACAAATTCGACCCGGCCACCAATATGAAAGCCTGGGTCTATACCATTATGAAGAATACGTTTATCAATAAATACAGGAAAGAGTCAAAGGTGAGCATGATTATCGACACTACCGAAGACCTGTATTACCTGAACAATTCAAAACGTTCGACCAGTGTTACGCCCGATTCGAAATACCAACATTCCGAATTGCAAAAAGTTGTGAACGAATTGCAGGACGAACACCGGATACCTTTCCAAATGCACTTTGAAGGGTACAAGTACAAAGAGATTGCCGAACGCCTGAACCTCTCTATCGGAACGGTTAAGAGCCGGATTTTCTTTAGCCGTAAAAAGATGATGGAAAAGCTGAAAGACTTTCAAAATTAAGATTTTCATAATAGATTTGAATAGTTAATAAATTGGACAAAACCGGAGTGAGGCCAGAAATGGCATACTTCGGTTTTTTTATTTCAAAACCCAAAAAATTGTAATTTAGCCGTTATGATTTACCTTACCCGAAGAGAACGCTTTAACGCTGCCCATAGATTGTTCCGGGCAGATTGGTCCGATGAAATGAACCTGAAGGTTTTTGGCAAATGTTCAAACCCCAACTGGCACGGCCATAATTATGTTCTTTTTGTAACCGTGAAAGGCGAAACCAACCCCAAAACCGGCTTTGTGGTCAACCTGAAATCTTTGAGTGCACTTATCAAAAAAGAAGCAATTGACAAAATGGACCACAAAAACCTGAACCTCGAAGTGGAGTTCATGAAAGGAAAAATCGCCTCAGCCGAAAACATTGCAGTTGCCATCTGGGGCGTTCTGGAAAAACCCATCCAGGAACTCGGGGCTGGATTGCATTGTGTTAAGATTGTGGAAACGGAAAACAATTTTGTTGAATATTTCGGAAAATAAAAACAAAAGCCGCAAATGCGAGAGTGAAATCATTAGGGCTTATTATCAAAAAGCAGTTTTTAAAAATTTTTAAACTGACAAAAAATGAATGACGACAGATTAAGGGAAATGGCCGAAAAAAACCAATTGGACGGCTATGAAAAAATCGATCTTTA